>CALUOW010000204.1 GCA_944322365.1 uncultured Bacteroides sp. | reverse complement strand
CCAGCATCTGTCCGCCGCCTTTCGTGGCGTGATGGATGTGCCAGTTGTTGCGGCATCCCGGCTCGAAAGTGACATTGTTGAATGGTATCTGCTCCTTGGATATCGGAGCCAGATAGCTGTTGCCGATGAAGTACTTGGCGTAAGCGATGTTCGGCTCGCCGATGGGGAATATCATTTCCCGCTGGAAAGCGGCCTTTCCGTCCGCTTCGGTTTCTGTAATTTTTTCCTGTGCCATAATTCCTTGAATATTAATCATTGTTGCTACGAATAATAAATACAGTATCTTTTTCATGTGTTGAATATTTTATTTATATCATACTCAAACCATCGGCATTTCCCAAGAGCCGCGCGTATCAACTCCCGTTTCTTCTGCCACCATTTCCATTTGATTGATTTCCTCTATGGTAAGGGAAATACGCATCGCCTTCACCGCATCCTGCACCTGCGACACTTTCGTTACTCCGATAATCGGGGTCGTGCCTTTGGCGATAGCCCATGCCAATGCCACTTGTGCGGGCGATACGCCGTACTTCTCGCCGATGCCGCGCATGACGGTTACCAACTTCTCTATCTGAGGCAGCATCGGATTGTAGGTCTCTCCGCGTTGGCTGCCTGCCGGAAGCGGATGCTGCGTGTCGTATTTCCCGCTCAACGCGCCCTGCTCCAATACCATGTACGCCCAGAAGTCGATGCCGTTCTCCTTGCAGTAGTCCAGGATGCCGGCTTTCTCCGACGAGCGGTAGAGCAGGCTGTAATGATTCTGCACGGCGGATACGTGCACGCCTTCCGCCGAGAGGATTTCCTCCGCCCGCTTGATTTGCGCCAAGTTGTGGTTGGATACTCCCACACGATGCACCTTGCCGCTCTTTACCAACGGGATGAGATAAGGCGTCCAGCGTTCCACATCAGCCGGATTGTGAATCCAGTACATGTCGATATAGTCCGTGCCGAAACGCGAGAGGCTGCTTTCGCACATGGCTGCCACGGGGTCTGCTGCCGTTTCGTCGGCTATCTGTGGGGTGAACTTCGTAGAGATAAACACGTCCTCGCGTTTGCGTCCTTTGGTAAAAGACGATAGGATGCTTTCCGAATCGCCCATGCCATAGACCACGGCGGAATCCCACAGGTTCAGCCCGTTCTTCATAGCCTCGTCAAATACCGGGCGCAGTTCTGCCACGCCTACATTGTTGCCAAACACTTGGTCGCCTCCTGCCATTCCTTTGCCCCACGACCATGTTCCCAATGCGATTGTCGGATAATTCTTGTTCATAATATATTCCTATTTAATTATTGTTGGATTTGTACTGTTCAATGATGTTACTCCATAAAGTTGTTGATCCGGTTGGCAGGGTTGAGCGGTGTCTGGTCAGTCAGCTCCAATGATTTGACCATGTGCAGTGTTCCCTGTTTGTATTTCCGGAAATGTGCGGAAGCGATGTGCTTGTCGTATGCCTCCCGGCTCGCGTATGTTTCGAGAATGGTTATCTTGCAGGGATTTTCCTTTTCGGCCACAGCATACATGGTCAGCACGCCCGGTTCGGTACGCAGGGAGATTTCGCCCACTTCGGTCACATATTTTATGTATTCATCAACGAACTGCGGATAGACTTCTATTTTCGACAAGCGCACGATGCCGTCGGTAGCCATCGGTTCCTTTGCGCATATGCTCGGCTGCTTATCTAAATTGAGGCATTTGCCGATTATTTCTCCTGTGGCAAGGTAGGAGTAGGTCGGGAACTCGAACAAAACAGGCTTTAAGCGCGTATAGTCGAGTTTCCCTTTATCGTCAAGCATACCGGGAGCGGCGTAGGTATTGGCAATGGAGCAGACAAAGTTGTCAAAACCTTCCGTCTCATAAATGTCCACCACATCGCACTCCATCGTCAAGGGCGAAGCATCGATTACTGGAGTACCATTTTCGCCCCAATGGTATTCAAACGCCGCTGACTTATCTACCGAAGCACCGCTCACGCTGCCTACATAATCGGCTTTGGGCAGCATCTCCCGGCTCACAAGATTGACGGACAATCTCTTGGATTCCCTTATTCCTTGATTGGTATAATGGCTTTTGCTCATGCTGACGAGTATCCGGTCGTGACCAATGATGCCCGTATGCCCCACGACAAGCCAGTTCACTTTCCCGTCCACTTCCGCGCCGATGACGGTCATCAGTTTCGGGTAGAGAGCGAGCACACTTCCTATATTTTGTTTTTCTGTTTCCTCTATGTTGGACGGATGCGTTTCCCCCTTTGTCCCACTGCACGACAGCAGTCCGAACAGGAGCAATGCGGTTAATAGATTTCGTACCATATTATTATTGTCTTTCAAACCTTACATTCATACTCTCTGTCCCTTGCAGCAGGTTGATGCCATCGTCGTCGATATGTCCGATTTTGATAAGCGAACTGCTTTCCGACCAGTCACGGCAAAAGATGGCAACATTGTCCCACGGTTCGTAGATAGTAATGTCTCCGGCTACCGGAGCACAACCGCGTGGCGTATCGTAAAGGCTAAGTTCAGGGTCGGGATAGAATATCTTTTCCGTGCCGTTGTTATAGTCCTCCAATGTAACCTCCAACGGCAGGCGGGAAAGGAAGTCGCGGGCTGCGCCGTTGTCCTCCATCGTAGCGGCAATAGTCTGTTCGCCCACGATGATGTTGATGTGCAAGGATGTGGCATCGGGTGTATCCGGCTCTTCACGGCTTGCGCCAAGACTTTCCAGCCATTCCGGGATGCGTGTAGCCATACTGCCTAACGAACTTGAAGTGAGCAACAATGACTCTTCAAACACAGCATTGGGGACTAGTGTTTTCGCATCCCTCTCGGAAGTGCCTATACCACTACTTCCGCTGCTGGCAAAGAGAGCGATGCGTTTTCCTGCCAACAAATTGGCGTGATTGTGCAGGAAGGTCTGCATCGGGGTGGCAATATGTCCGTACCAGATGGGATAGCCGATGAACACGATATCATACTCATCGAAACTTTCTACGGAAGTGGTGATAGCAGGATAGTTGCCTTG
>CALUOW010000203.1 GCA_944322365.1 uncultured Bacteroides sp. | reverse complement strand
GCGGTAGTCGAAGTTGTGCCCCTGCCCCGGCAGGAGTTCGACGCGGTGGCGGTAGGCGTCGGGATGCAGGGCTTGCAGGCTGTCGAAGGCCGCCTGCACCAAGGCGGACAGCTCGTTGCGGTAGAATCCGGTGTCGTTGGCGCCGGTCAGCAGGCTGAAGCCGATGTTGCGGCAGTTCTCGGCGGGGGCGTTCTTCAGCGGCTCTCCTCCCGCCATGGGGCCGGCAGCGGCCCAATAGTCGGCGTAGAAGGATGCGAGGCGTTGGCTGCCATAGCCGCCTTCGGAGATGCCGAAGACGTAGATTTTACGCGCGTCCAGCCGGTCGTCCAGCATCAGTTGGCGCAGCAGCCAGTTCCATGCCCACTGTTTGGAGCGTTGCCACCAGCGGTAGTACTCGCCCTCGTTGGGGATGCGGGGCACGAAGTAGGCCGAAGGCGCGTCCTGAAACAGGGCGGTGGCAAACTTCAGCCCGTTGCTCCACTCGCGCTCCCTGGGGCCGGAGCCGTGCAGATAGATGTAGACGGGCCACCCGCCGGCAGGCATTTCGCCCTTGCTGCCCCAGTAGTAGTCCATCGTGGCGGACGGCTCCAGCGTCTCCGGCAGGGGGAGCGAGCCTTTCGTGTCGGCGGACAGGGGAAGGAGGGCGGACAGTTTCGGCTCGTCGGCGGCGCGGTTGGCCGCCTGCCAGGCCGCCCACACCCGGGCGCGCATGGGGGCGACGTCGGCCGACGGCAAGGGGACGTCCGGCGCGGCGGGCGCGACGGAAGATTGTTCGATACATTGGGTGAAGTAAGCCTCCATTTCCGGTTGCGTCTGGGCCTGCAAGCCCATGGCGGCCACGAAGGCGCACCCGCCAACCAGCGTTCGGTAAAGGTGAAGTTGTCTCATAAGCATATATTTTGATTGATTGATACAGAAGAGGGATCCCGTCAGGGCGGCGTCATGCGTTCTATCAGTTCGCGGCTGACATACTCTGCTTCGCCCTGCGGGCCGGACGCCTCGCGCACAAAGTCGGGGAAGAAGAACAGGCGCAGCACCGCGAAGAGGACGAAGAGCTTCAGCAGGATGATGACCCACAGCACGCGCCCCCACGTCATGGCCCGGAAGCCATCGCGATAGAAATGCCATATGTTCGTCACGGTCGGTTTCATCGTTACAAATATAGGGCGCATCCGGATAAAAACCAAACGAAGCGGCCGGAAAATCGGCGCGGCGACGTTTTTTTGCCGCAACCGGCGCGCAATCCCGCCGGGGACGAAACCCGTTCGTCGGCAGAAGCAGCCCGGTTGTCGGCAGAAACGGCCCCTACGTCCATCCGATTTGGCCATGCGTCGCGGACGGCGTTACTTTGTAGCACGAATCAAACTAAACGTATGGAAAATATGAGAAAACTAAGAAGATGGATAACCGCCGCCTGCCTCGCCTGGGGAGGCGCCTGCCTCTGCGCGCAGGAGACGGCGGCGGGCGGGACAGCCCCCGACTCGCTGCCCGCGCAATGGGACTTGCAGGCGTGCATCGACTACGCCCTGCGCCACAACATCACCATCCGCAAGAACCGGATCACGGCCCAAAGCGCCGCCGAGGACGTCAAGACGGCCCAAGCCGAATGGTTCCCGGCCCTGAGCGGGAGCATCAGCCAGCGCGTGGTGAACCGCCCCAACTCCAACACGGGCACCATCATCAGCGGAGACAACATCACCACCAGCCAGAGCGCGACGTCGTATAACGGCAGCTACGGCATCGACGCCAACTGGACGCTGTTCAACGGCGGCAGCCGCGTCAACGGCATCAAGCAGCAGAAGCTGAACGAACGCATCGCGCGACTGACGGTCAGCGAGAGCGAGAACAGCATCCAAGAGAGCATCCTCCAACTCTACGTGCAGATTCTCTACGCCGCCGAAGCCGTAAAAGTCAGCGAGCAGACACTGGCCGTCAGCCAGGCCACCAGCGAACGCGGGCGGCAACTGCTGGAGGCGGGAAGCCTGAGCCGGGCGGACCTGGCGCAGCTGGAGGCGCAGGAAAGCAGCGACAACTACCAGCTGGTGACCGCCCAGGCCACCCTGCAAGACTACCGCCTGCAACTGAAGCAACTGCTGGAGCTGGACGGCGACTACGAGATGCGGCTGGACCTGCCGCAGGTGGGCGACGAGACCGTGCTCGGCCCCTTGCCGCCGACCGCCGACGTATATCGCGCCGCCCTGGCCTTGCGGCCGGAAATCGAGGCGGGCAGGCTGGACATCGAGGCGGCGGAACTGGGCGTCAAGGTGGCCCGCGCGGGCTACATCCCCAGCATCAGCCTGACAGCCGGCATCGGAAGCTCGAACGCCAACGGCAACGACTTCACCTTCACCGAACAGCTCAAGCAAAACTGGAACAACTCGCTGGGACTGACGCTCAGCGTCCCCCTCTTCGACCGCAGGCAGACCAAGAGCGCGGTGAACAAGGCGAAGCTGCAAAAGCAGACCAGCCAACTGGACCTGCTGGACCGCCAGAAGGAACTGTATCGCACCATCGAGACATACCGCCTGGACGCCGCCAGCGCGCAGCAGCAATTCGCCGCTGCTCGCAGCCAGGTGGAAAGCGCGCAAGCCAGCTACGACCTGGTGAGCGAACAATTCGGCGCAGGCATGAAGAACACCGTGGACCTGCTGACCGAGAAGAACAACCTGCTGAGCGCGCAAAACGCCCTGCTGCAAGCCAAATACATGGCCCTGCTCAACGCCGGACTGCTGCGCTTCTATGCCGGGCAGGCTATCAGCCTAGAATGATATATATATAATAATGTGTAAACAGAAAACTATGGACAAAAAGAAAACCATCCTTATCGGCGCGGCCATCGTCGTCGTGGCGGGCGCGGCCGTCTGGGCATTTGCCGGCGGAAAGAAGAAACAGGAGGTGAAGTACGACACCGCCACGGTGAGCCGGCAGGACATATCCAACTTTGTCACCGCCACGGGTACCATCGAGCCGGTCACCGAAGTCGAAGTGGGCACGCAAGTCAGCGGCATCATCGACAAAATCTATGTGGACTACAACACCGTCGTCAAGCAAGGCCAACTCATCGCCGAGATGGACAAAGTGACCCTGGAGAGCGACCTGGCCTCGGCGCAAGCCAGCTACGACGGCGCGCA
>CALUOW010000202.1 GCA_944322365.1 uncultured Bacteroides sp. | reverse complement strand
GCGCTGAGCGGCGGCCACATGGGCACGTACCTGGGCCTCTTCAACGGCACCATCTGCATCCCGCAAATCGTGGCGGCGGCTCTCGGCGGGCAGGTGCTGCACCTCTTCACGCGGCCCGGCGCGGTGCCCCCGGAGGTGAACATGCTGGTGCTGGCGGGCTGCCTGCTGATTGTGGGGGCAATGTGCGTGGGGATTATCAAGGAACATTGACAATTAACAATTGACAATTAACAATTGACAATTAACAATTGACAATTAACAATTGACAATTAACAATTGACAATTAACAATTGACAATTGACAATTAGCAGATACAATGTGATTATTGCGATTTACCCACATTGGTAATTTTCAATTATCAATTGTCAATTGATTTCCATTACCTCCTGCTCGAACTTGTCCTTGTCGCCCACGGCCTTGTTGCGCATCTTGCTGCGGTAGTTGTACACCGTGGCGAGAGAGCAGCCCAGGAAGTGGGCGATGCGGTTCGTGTCCGTCACGCCCAGGCGGATGAGGGCGAAGATGCGCAGCTCGGTGTTGAGCAATTCGCCCGGTTTGGGCGCGAGGCGGCCGTCCTCCTGCACGAGGGCGTTGAACGAGTCGATGAAGCGGGGGAAAAGTTCGAGGAATGACTTGTCGAAGTCGCGGTAGAAGGCCTTGCGCTCGTCGCGCAGGAACTGGTCGTTGCGGATGTCCTTGAAGAGGGCGTCGAGCTTCGAGGCCATGGCATGTTTCTCCAGCTGGCGGCGGTATTGCTCCCACTTGTCCAGGTAGGCGACGCAACGGTCCAAGTAGCGGGCGATGTAGACCTCCTTGATGCGCCCCGTCTGCTCCAAGTCGCGGTTGGCCTCCTGCAGTTGCTTGTTGGCCTCGCTGAGGTCGCGGCGCATGGCGGCCAGCTTCTTCATCCAGCGGTAGAGGTAGGCCACGGCGGCGGCGAGCATCAGGGCCAACACGCTGATGCCTATCAGCAGCCCGGTGACCACGGCGCGCTCGTGGGCCTCCTGCTCGTGGTAGGCGCGGTCGATGATGGGATAGATTTCCGTCACCTCCAGCGAGCGCAGGCGGGCGTGGCAGGCCACGGCATCCTCCATCGAGCAGTTCAGGTAGGCGTAGGCGCGGTCCAAGTCCCCGCCTTCGTAGAGCAGGCGGGCCAGCTTGTGCAGCGAGGCATATTCGCGCACGGCGCGTTGCAGGTCCCAAAGGGCGGTGCGCGCCAGGTAGTAGGCTTGCCGCGCGGTGTCGCCCTTGGCCGCGTATGCCTCGTACATGGTGTAGTTCAGGTAAGACATCATCTCCTCGTCCGCACCCTCCCCGTCCAAGTATTTCCGCAGGATGTCCACGGCTTCTTCCGCATTCCCGCCCAAGGCCGCGCGTTCGGCGCGGGCGATGTCGGCGGTGACGGGGTCGTCCACCAGCAGGATGGAGTCGCGGTAGCGGTCGGTCTGCTCCATGTATCGCCGCTTCCCCTGGCGAGCCAGCGAGTAATCGGCCATCCAGCCGTAGCAGGAGCGGCAAGCGCGGTAGTACTCCACAAGCGTCTCCGGCTCCAGCTTTTCTGTGGGGATGGCCGTCAGCACCTCCACGGCGGCGGCGTACATGCCGGTCACGCCCATCACCGCCGCGCGGTCGATGTAGGCGCGCGCCTTCAGGTCGTCCTGCCCGCAGGAGGGCAGCAGGCTCAGGCGGCGGTTGAGGTAGTGCACGGCGGAGTCGGCCTGGTAATGCAGGTATTCGTCAAACAATTCCTCGCAGAGGGCGTATTGCTCCAGGGTGTCGGCGGCGTAGTGCAGGCGGCGGCGCAGGTCGGCGATGCGGGCTTCCTTGCGGGCGTGGAATTCATGCTTGCGGGCGATGGCCTCGTCCAGCTCCAGCAGCACGGCGCGGACGGAGTCGGCGGGCATCGGGGCGGCTTGGGCGGAGGCCGGGGCGGGCATTCCTGCGGCGAGAAGGAGGAGCATCAAGGTCAGTGCAAAGGTCGTTATCATGGGTCGTATAGGTTTTTAATGGGTTCAACAAACAATGCTTTGCGGAGGCGAAGGCACTGTTTCTTCGTGCCGGACACAATGTTTGGCGGAGCGGCTCCGTATCGCCTCTTGCGGAAGCAAAGGTAGGGAATAAGGGCGAGAACGCCAAAAAAAAGACGGGCGATTAGGCCGCCTTTTCTGTCAACATTCAAGATTTAACTATTTTATAACTGGAAATCAGCCAATTACGTTTTTTTGACAGTTGACAACTGAATGGCCGATAGCGGACATTCAGACTCTCAAGCGTGACAGCGTGACAGCGTGACAGCGTGACAGTTCGTTTTAAGAGCTTTTCGCCCAAACGACTGCGGATGTATGTAGAATAATAGTTATTATATATATAATATATATATATTATATATATAATAATTCTATTATCACCTATTTTCCCCTATTTCCCTCTTTTATCAACTGTCACGCTGTCACGCTGTCACGCTGTAACGCTGTCACGCCATCAAGCCGCGGCGGCGGGGATAAGGCACAGTGGCGGATGAGGTGTCTGCCAGCCCCTGTTTTGCCCGTTTTTCGCCTGCCCGCACCCTATAAACCGTTTCTATTTTCGCCCGCTACAAAAAAGCGTTTTGCGTTGATTGTGAATGGATTAAAGTTCAAAAGCGTTTATAAAAACCTTCCAATGCGGCGCAGGCGCGGAAGAAGCCCGTACTTTTGCAGCAAACAAATTTCAAAAACCAAATGTTACGTATCATGAAACTAAATGTTATCTTGCTTATGGCTGCATTCAGTCTTTTCGGGTGGTGCAACGCTGCCCGGGCCGCGAAAGTGGAGAAAGTGGCTCCCACGTTTTGGTGGGCGGACATGAAGAATCCGGAGTTGCAAATCCTGCTCTACGGAGAGGGCCTCGCCTCGGCAGACGTCAGCCTCCGGGCGCAAGGCGTGGAGCTGCGCGACGTGGTGAAGCAGCAGAACCCCAACTACCTGTTGCTGTACGTAGACCTCTCCGAGGCCGCGCCGCAGACGTTTGACATCATCCTGAAACAAGGGAAGAAGACCACCACCGTGCCCTACGAACTGCGCCAACGCACGCGCCGGGGCGAGGACATCCGGGGTTTCACCTCCGCGGACGTGCTCTACCTCATCATGCCCGACCGCTTCGCCAACGGCGACCCGGAGAACGACGTGGTGGAGGGAATGCTGGAGAACAAGGTGGACCGCACCGAGCAGTATGCCCGCCACGGCGGCGACCTGAAGGGCATCGGGGAGCACCTGGACTACATCGCCGACCTGGGCGTGACGG
>CALUOW010000201.1 GCA_944322365.1 uncultured Bacteroides sp. | reverse complement strand
CATTTAAACTTTTATTTTATGCCTAGATTGGTGATTTTATAAACCGAACGAGAACTTGTCGATGCTGTCGTATACCACGCTGGCAATGCTCAGCACAATGATGCCGGCTGTGCACAGCAGGAGGCTGACACGCGTGTAGTTGTCGCTTTGGAAGGCAACGATAGGTTCGTCGCTCTTGTTGATGTACATCGACTTCACTACGCGCAGGTAGTAGTAGAGGGACAGCACCGTGTTGACCAAGGCGATGAAGACCAGCAGGTGGAAACCGCTGTGGAAGGCTGCCGCGAAGATGAAGAACTTCGAGAAGAAGCCTGCGAAAGGCGGGATGCCGGCCAGCGAGAACAGGGCCAAGGTCATCAGGAACGCCAAGCGCGGGTTGGTGGTGTACAGGCCGTTATAGTCTGTCAGCGTCACCTTGCCCGTGCGCTGCATGATGATGTTGATAACCGTGAATACGCCCAAGTTGGCGAAGAGGTAAATCAATACATAGTATATCAAGGATGTCATACCCATCGGAGTGCCGGCAATGACGCCCAGCATGATGTAGCCTGCCTGCGAGATGCTGGAGAAAGCCATCAGTCGTTGCAGGTTCTGCTGGCGCAGGGCGAAGAGGTTGGCCAAGGTGATGGAGAGGATGATGATCCAGTAGAGCACCGTCTGCCACTCTGTCACCATCGGTGCGAAGACCTTGAAGAGCACAATCATCAGCACGAAGGCTGCGGAGCCTTTGGAGATGACGCTCAGGTAAGCCGTCACGGTGCTGGGCGCTCCCTCATAAACGTCGGCTGTCCAAAGGTGGAAGGGCACCAAAGAAATCTTGAAGCCCATGCCGGCAAAGAAGAATACGAAGGCCATCACTTGCAGCGCGCTGCCGTCCAATGCGGCGGGGATGTCCTCAAAATAAAGGGTGCCTGTCGTGCCGTATATCAGCGAGAGGCCGAACAACAGCAAGCCGCTGGAGAACATGGCGGTCAGGATGTATTTGGCTCCTGCCTCGGCTGCTTGATGGCGATACTTCTCGAAAGCCACGAGGGCAGCCATCGGGATGCTGGCCGTCTCCAATCCGATGAAGAACATCAGGAAGTGGCCGGCAGAAATCATGAAATACATGCCCAGCAGGGTGGAGAGGGTCAGCAAGTAAAATTCGCCTTGCTTGATGAGGTTGTCTTCGCGGCGCAGCCATTCGTGTGCCATCAGGAAGACGATCAGTGTGCCCACGCTCAGGATGGACTTGACGATGCTCTGTGCGGGCGTGTCGATGTACATGCCGCCGAAGAGGGATACCGGTTCGCCCGGCATGAGGGTGATGAGCGTATGTATCAGCAGCAACGCAACCGGCAGGATGGTGTTCAGCATCGGCTTCCCGTCGCGCTTATGGTTGTCAGGACTCATGAAGAGGTCTGCTATGAAGAGGATGACGATGACGGCAATCAACGACAGCTCTCCTTTCATCAGTAGGAATTGACTGTAATCCATATTATCTTCGATTATCGTTTTACGGGTTAATGATTATTGAAGCACAGCCAAATGATTGACTATCGGCAAGACGCTGTCGCCAATCATGTTGCTGATCCACCAAGGCGCCAAACCGAGTGCGGCTACGCATGCGATGAGGACAATGACTGCCGTGCGCTCGTCCCACGTGGCATCGGTCAGTTCCAAGTGGTGCTTGTTGGTGCAAGTGCCATATAGAATCTTGCCCACCAGGCGCAGGATGTAGACTGCCGTAATCACGATGGACGTGGTGGCGATGATGGTCCATACGCGGTGGAAGGTATCATCCAGTTGGAAGGCACCGGTGAAGATAGTCATTTCGGCTACGAAACCGCTCAAGCCAGGCAAGCCCAAGTTGGCCAAACCGGCGATGACATAGCAGACGGAGAGGAAGGGCATGATTTTCATCAAGCCGTTCAACTCGCGGACGTCACGGGTGTGGGTACGTCCGTAAATCATACCAATCAGGGCGAAGAACAAGGCCGTCATCAAACCGTGTGACAACATCTGGAGCACGGCGCCCGTGCAAGCCGTCTGGTTCATCATCAGGATGGCAAACAACACCAAGCCGCAGTGCGACACGGACGAGTAGGCGTTGATGTATTTCAAGTCGGTCTGCACGCAAGCCGAGAAAGCGCCGTAAACAACCGAGATGCCCGTCAAGATAAGGAATATCCATGACAGTTCGTTGGCAGCTTCAGGCATCAGGTACATGGCGATGCGGAAGCAACCGTATCCTCCCAGTTTCATCAGCACGCCGGCATGAAGCATGGACACAGCTGTGGGGGCCGAAGCATGACCGTCGGGGCTCCATGTGTGGAACGGGAACAAGGCGCCCAGCACACCGAAGCCGATGAAGGTCAACGGGAACCAAATGCGTTGTTGCTCGATGGGAATGTTGTGCAAGCCAGCAATTTCCAGCAGGTTCATGGTCGTGGCGCCCGATCCGAAGTAAATGCCCAAGATGCCAATCAACAGGAAGGCGGAGCCGCCCATCAGCATCAACGTCAGTTTCATGGCCGAGTATTCTTTGTGGCCGGAACCCCATACGCCGATAAGCAGGTACATCGGAATCAAAGCTACCTCGTAGAACATGAACATGGTGAACAAGTCAATGGAGATGAAGAAACCGAATACGCCCAATGACAGGAATGTGAACCAAAGGAAATATTCTTTTGTCAGCGGTTGCAGGCGCCAAGAAGCGAATGTGCCCGTGAACACGATGATAGACGAAAGCAGCAGCATCACTACCGATATGCCGTCAACGCCTACCGAATAATGTATGTTTAATGCCGGATACCAAGCTATGTCTGCGCAAAACAACATCTCGTCCGTTGCGCCTCCCTGGCGTGCTTGGAGGTACATCACGGATAGCGCGATGGAAAGCACCACCAACGCCGAGGCTCCGGTCACCATCACCGTGCGTATCTGTGAGATGTTGCGACTCAGCCAAAGGCCCAGCAACATCAGCAGGGGAATGAGAACAAATAATGATAAGAAGTTCATCTTATATGGTATTTAATAATTATTGTTTCGATGTTAATAAGTCACTTGCGTCTTAGGCATTACAGCAACAAAATCAGTATCAGCGCCAATACGCCGAGCAGGAACACAAGCGCATACTGTTGTACGCGGCCGCTCTGCAACGTGCGGATGGAATCGCTGCCTGCATTCGACCCCCATGCCAGGAAGTTGAAGAAACCGTCCACCACGTGGCGGTCCCACCAAGCGATAGGAGTAGAGATGCAACGGAAGATGATCCGGTGCGTGATGTACTGATAGATTTCGTCGATGTAGAAGCGGCGGTAAGCAGCTGTCCATAAACCACGGAAACGGCGTGCCAATGCATCGGCAACGGGTTGCTTTTCTTTGGCATAGATGAACGTAGCCAATGCGATGGCAACCACAGCCACTACGATGCTCGTGGCGGCTACGCTCCAATCCAAGTGGATTTCATAAGCATGTCCGTTGGATGAAACAAATTCACCGAAAGGAATGAATCCGCCTACAACCGTCACCAATGCCAAGAACATCAGCGGGAAGGTCATCGACAAGGGACTTTCATGCGGGGTGTGGTGGGCGTGAAGTTCTTTGTTCTCTGTGCCCCAGAAAATACCGAAATACAGACGGAACATATAGAAAGCTGTCATACCGGCAATAACGGTCATGATCCAACCCATAGCCGGGCTAAATTGGAAGCAAGCCGTCAGAATCTCGTCCTTCGAGAAGAAACCGGAGAACGGAGGAATACCGGCAATGGCCAAGCAGGCAATCAGGAACGTGATATGCGTGATGGGCATATATTTGCGCAGGCCGCCCATGGCCGACATTTCATTGCTGTGCACGGCATGAATGATGCTACCTGCACCCAAGAAGAGCAGGGCCTTGAACATGGCGTGTGTGAACAAGTGGAACATACCTGCCATATAACCCAAACCGCCCTCGTGCG
>CALUOW010000200.1 GCA_944322365.1 uncultured Bacteroides sp. | reverse complement strand
CTCTTTAGCTCAGTTGGCCAGAGCACGTGATTTGTAATCTCGGGGTCGTTGGTTCGAATCCGACAAGAGGCTCGGAACTTTGAAATAATGGAATGGGCAAATACCAGAGTGGCCAAATGGGGCAGACTGTAAATCTGCTGGTTTATACCTTCGGTGGTTCGAATCCATCTTTGCCCACCATATCCTTGCTGTTATAGCTCAGCGGTAGAGCACTTCCTTGGTAAGGAAGAGGTCCCGGGTTCAAGTCCCGGTAACAGCTCTTTGATATGAAAGCTGATTATTAATCAAATAAATAACAAGTAAAGCTATGGCTAAAGAGAAATTCGAACGTACCAAACCGCACGTAAACATTGGTACAATTGGTCACGTTGACCACGGTAAGACGACGTTGACAGCTGCTATCACGACAGTTCTGGCTAAGAAAGGCCTGTCTGAAGTTAAGTCTTTCGATCAGATTGACAATGCTCCCGAAGAAAAGGAGCGTGGTATCACGATCAATACTTCTCACGTAGAATATGAAACTGCAACTCGTCACTATGCGCACGTTGACTGCCCGGGACACGCCGACTATGTGAAGAACATGGTAACGGGTGCTGCTCAGATGGACGGCGCTATTATCGTGGTTGCTGCTACTGATGGTCCGATGCCTCAGACTCGTGAGCACATCCTGCTGGCTCGTCAGGTGAACGTTCCTCGCTTGGTTGTATTCATGAACAAGTGCGATATGGTGGACGACCCCGAAATGTTGGAGCTGGTTGAAATGGAAATGCGCGAACTGCTGTCCGCTTATGATTTCGATGGCGACAACACTCCGTTTATCCAAGGTTCCGCTCTTGGCGCATTGAACGGCGTTGCTAAGTGGGAAGATAAGATCATGGAGCTGATGGATGCTTGCGACTCTTGGATTCCTCTGCCTCCGCGCGACGTTGATAAACCCTTCTTGATGCCTGTTGAGGACGTGTTCTCTATCACGGGTCGTGGTACTGTAGCAACGGGTCGTATCGAGGCTGGTATCATCAAGGTCGGCGACGAAGTTGAAATCTTGGGCTTGGGCGAAGATAAGAAGTCTGTTGTAACGGGCGTTGAAATGTTCCGTAAGATTTTGGACGAAGGCGAAGCTGGTGATAACGTAGGTCTGCTGTTGCGTGGTATCGATAAGAACGAAATCAAGCGCGGTATGGTGCTCTGCAAACCCGGTCAGATTAAGCCTCACTCCAAGTTCAAAGCTTCTATCTACGTTTTGAAGAAAGAAGAAGGCGGCCGTCACACTCCGTTCCACAATAAATATCGTCCTCAGTTCTATCTGCGCACAATGGACTGCACGGGTGAAATTACTTTGCCCGAAGGCGTTGAAATGGTAATGCCGGGCGATAACGTGGAAATCACGGTTACGCTGATCTATCCGGTAGCCTTGAACGTAGGTCTGCGCTTCGCTATCCGTGAAGGTGGCCGTACGGTAGGTTCTGGTCAGATTACTGAAATCTTGGACTAATATAACTTAAATACATCAGTTCCCGGGCTTAGGTTGCGGGAACTGATTATGTTCAAACGGGAGTAGCTCAGTTGGTAGAGCACCGGTCTCCAAAACCGGGTGTCGGGAGTTCGAGCCTCTCCTCCCGTGCTAATATTTCGACAATGAAAAAGATTGTTACATATTTTAAAGAGTCTTACGACGAACTTGTTCATAAAGTTTCGTGGCCGACGTATGCAGAACTGACTAGCAATGCAGTGGCTGTTTTATCTGCTTCCCTGCTCATTGCATTGGTGGTGTTCATTATGGATTTCTGTTTCGAGAATATCATGTCGTTTGTTTATCCTCATTAAATCTGAAGCGGAATGTCTGAGGTAGAAAAAAAATGGTATGTCTTGCGTGCCATCAGCGGCAAGGAAGCTAAGGTGAAAGAATATCTTGAAGCTGACATTAAGAACAGCGACCTTGGCGATTATGTCTCTCAGGTATTAATCCCTACAGAAAAGGTATATCAGGTTCGCAATGGCAAGAAAATTGTGAAGGAAAGAAGTTATCTTCCTGGTTATGTCTTGGTAGAGGCTGCTTTGGTGGGTGAGGTAGCTCATCATTTGAGAAACACTCCGAACGTGATAGGATTCTTGGGGGGAATGGATAAACCGGTTCCTCTGAGACAATCAGAAGTCAATCGTATTCTTGGTACTGTGGACGAATTGCAGGATGCAGGTGAAGACCTGAATATCCCGTTCGTGGTAGGCGAGGCTGTGAAAGTGAATTACGGCCCGTTCAGCGGATTCAGTGGCGTCATTGAAGAAGTGAATGCCGAGAAGAAGAAACTGAAGGTCATGGTCAAGATATTTGGGCGGAAAACCCCGCTCGAATTGGGCTTTATGCAAGTTGAGAAGGAATGATGCAAATGTTACGTTGGGTCATTCTGTCATTAGTGTAATATAATAAATCAATTGTAAAATGGCTAAAGAAGTTGCTGGACTAATCAAGTTACAGATTAAAGGAGGCGCTGCAAATCCATCACCTCCCGTTGGCCCTGCATTGGGTTCAAAGGGTATCAATATCATGGAGTTTTGCAAGCAATTCAACGCCAGAACCCAAGACAAGGCAGGAAAAGTTCTTCCTGTAATCATTACTTATTACACGGACAAGTCTTTTGATTTTGTTATCAAGACTCCTCCTGTAGCTATTCAGTTGCTGGAGCTGACAAAGCAGAAGAGTGGTTCCGCCGAGCCTAACCGTAAGAAGGTTGCCGAGATTACTTGGGAACAAGTTCGTACGATTGCTCAGGATAAGTTGGTTGACTTGAACTGCTTTACTGTGGAAGCTGCCATGAAGATGGTTGCCGGTACAGCTAGAAGTATGGGTATCACTGTAAAAGGGGAGTTCCCGGTTAATAACTAATAAACTTCAATTAGAATGGGTAAACTGACAAAAAATCAAAAGTTGGCTGCAGAAAAAATTGAAGCAGGGAAAGCATACTCTCTGAAAGAAGCTTCTCAGTTGGTGAAAGATATCACTTACACCAAGTTTGATGCTTCTCTGGATATCGACGTGCGCTTGGGTGTAGACCCCCGCAAGGCCAACCAAATGGTGAGAGGCGTCGTATCGCTTCCTCACGGTACGGGCAAGGTTACGCGTGTGTTGGTGTTGTGTACACCGGATGCTGAAGCTGCTGCAAAAGAAGCTGGTGCTGACTATGTTGGTCTGGACGAATACATCGAAAAGATCAAGGGTGGATGGACGGATGTGGATGTAATCATTACAATGCCGTCTATCATGGGTAAGATTGGTGCACTCGGTCGTATACTCGGTCCTCGTGGATTGATGCCGAATCCTAAGAGTGGTACTGTAACTATGGATGTAGCCAAGGCTGTAAAAGAAGTAAAGCAAGGTAAGATAGACTTTAAGGTAGACAAGAGCGGTATCGTGCATACTTCCATTGGTAAGGTGTCGTTTACTGCCGATCAGATTCGCGACAATGCGAAGGAATTCATCTCTACGCTGATCAAGTTGAAACCTGCAGCAGCCAAGGGTACTTATATCAAGAGTATTTATCTTTCTAGTACAATGAGTGCGGGCATTAAGATTGACCCGAAATCAGTGGAAGAAATCTAATAAAATGGACTAATAATGAGAAAGGAAGATAAAAGTACTGTTATCGAGCATATTGCTGCTACCATAAAGGAATATAGTCATTTCTACTTGGTAGATACGACAGCTATGAATGCTGCTACTACTAGCGCATTGAGAGCTGCTTGCTACAAGGCCGGCATCAAACTGATGGTAGTGAAGAATACTTTGCTGCATAAGGCTTTGGAAAGTTTGGAAGGTGATTATTCTCCGCTTTATGGCTGCTTGAAGGGTACAACTGCGGTTATGTTTTGCAATGTGGCCAATGTACCTGCCAAGTTGATTAAAGATAAGGCTAAGGATGGTATTCCCGGACTGAAAGCGGCTTATGCAGAAGAAAGCTTCTATATTGGTGCTGACCAATTGGATGCTCTCGTAGCAATCAAGAGCAAAAATGAAGTTATTGCCGAAATCGTTGCTTTGTTGCAATCTCCGGCCAAGAATGTTATTTCTGCTCTGCAATCTGGTGGTAACACCATTCACGGAGTCCTCAAGACTTTGGGTGAGCGCACAGAGGCTTAATGTCTCTACAAGTGAACCCTTTTGCAAACAGAAGGGTGCTTAAACAAATTAATCAATAGTAATCAAACAATTTAAATTATACAGAAAATGGCAGATTTGAAAGCTTTTGCAGAACAATTAGTTAACTTGACAGTAAAGGAAGTTAATGAACTTGCTACAATCTTGAAAGAAGAATATGGTATTGAACCTGCTGCTGCAGCTGTTGCAGTTGCTGCTGGTCCCGCTGCCGGTGGTGCCGCTGCTGCTGAAGAGAAGACTTCTTTCGATGTAGTTTTGAAGAGCGCTGGTGCAGCTAAACTTCAGGTCGTTAAGGCTGTGAAGGAAGCTTGCGGTCTTGGCTTGAAAGAGGCTAAGGATTTGGTAGACGGTGCTCCCAGCACTGTGAAGGAAGGTTTGGCTAAGGACGAAGCAGAATCATTGAAGAAAACACTGGAAGAAGCTGGAGCTGAAGTTGAACTTAAATAACATTTGCCTGTCAATCAGGTCATTCGGTTAGGAACCCTTCGCGAAAAGGGTTCTTAACCTTTTTGTGCATATATTTAAAATTCACTTCTACAAATCCATTTCCCAGATGTCTTCAAATATTGTAAATCAAAGAATTAACTTCGCTTCCACGAAAAAACAACTCCCTTATCCGGATTTTCTGGAAGTGCAATTGAAGTCATTCAAAGACTTTTTACAACTGGATACTCCGCCCGAGAAGCGTAAGAACGAGGGATTGTATAAAGTATTTGCTGAGAACTTCCCCATTGCCGATACAAGAAACAATTTTGTCCTTGAATTTTTGGACTATTATATTGATCCGCCGCGTTATAGCATTGATGAGTGTATAGAGCGGGGGCTCACCTATAGTGTCCCCCTGAAGGCAAAGTTGAAGTTGTATTGTACTGACCCTGACCATGAGGATTTTGATACTGTGGTGCAGGATGTTTTTCTCGGTCCTATTCCTTATATGACGGAGAAGGCAACTTTTGTGATTAATGGTGCCGAGCGTGTTGTTGTTTCTCAGTTGCATCGTTCGCCGGGTGTTTTCTTTGGTCAAAGCGTCCATGCCAATGGAACCAAATTGTATTCAGCTCGTATCATTCCTTTTAAGGGCTCATGGATAGAGTTTGCTACGGACATCAACAATGTGATGTATGCTTACATTGATCGTAAGAAGAAATTGCCCGTTACGACTTTGTTGAGAGCCATCGGCTTTGAGAATGATAAGGACATCCTTGAGATTTTCAACTTGGCAGAGGATGTGAAGGTGAACAAAGCCAATCTGAAAAAGGTAGTTGGCCGTAAACTGGCAGCCCGTGTTTTGAAGACATGGATTGAGGATTTTGTGGATGAAGATACCGGTGAAGTAGTTTCTATCGAGCGTAATGAGGTCGTGATTGATCGTGAAACAGTCCTCGAACCGGAGCATATAGATATTATTCTTGAATCAGGTGTGCAGAACATCTTGGTTCATAAAGAAGAGCAGAATCAATCCGACTATTCGATTATATATAATACATTGCAGAAAGACCCCAGCAACTCGGAGAAGGAGGCTGTCTTGTATATATATCGTCAGTTGCGTAATGCTGACCCGGCTGATGACGCAAGTGCTCGCGAAGTCATTAATAATCTGTTCTTTTCTGAAAAAAGATATGATTTGGGCGATGTGGGGCGTTACCGCATCAATAGAAAACTGAATTTGACGACAGATATGAGCGTTCGGGTTCTTACGAAGGAGGACATCATTGAAATCATTAAATATCTGATAGAACTAATTAACTCGAAGGCGGTGGTCGACGATATTGACCATTTGAGTAATCGTCGTGTGCGTACGGTCGGCGAACAGCTTTCCAATCAATTTGCCATTGGTTTGGCTCGTATGTCGCGTACTATTCGCGAACGTATGAATGTTCGCGACAACGAGGTGTTTACACCTATTGACTTGATTAATGCCAAGACGATATCTTCTGTTATCAATTCTTTCTTTGGTACCAATGCGTTGTCTCAGTTCATGGACCAGACTAATCCTTTGGCCGAGATTACACATAAACGCCGTATGTCTGCTTTGGGTCCCGGAGGTTTGTCGCGAGATCGTGCCGGTTTCGAGGTACGTGACGTACACTATACACATTACGGGCGTTTATGTCCTATCGAAACGCCGGAAGGTCCGAATATCGGTTTGATTTCGTCTCTATGCGTTTATGCTAAAATCAACGATCTTGGTTTCATTGAGACACCCTACCGTAAAGTTGGGGATGGTAAGGTAGATTTGTCTGACGACGGTCTGGTTTATTTGACTGCAGAGGAGGAAGAAGGCAAGATTATTGCTCAAGGTAATGCACCATTGAATGATGATGGCACCTTTATTCGTGAGAAGGTTAAGTCTCGCCAGGATGCGGATTATCCGGTTGTTCCGCCTAGCGAGGTGGAATTGATGGATGTATCTCCTCAGCAGATCGCTTCTATTGCGGCTTCTTTGATTCCGTTCTTGGAACACGACGATGCCAACCGTGCTTTGATGGGATCTAACATGATGCGCCAAGCGGTTCCTTTATTGCGCAGTGAGGCACCTATTGTTGGTACGGGCATTGAGCGTCAACTGGCGCGTGATTCTCGTACGCAACTTACTGCAGAAGGTGATGGAGTGATCGATTTTGTCGATGCCACTACTATTCGGATTTTGTATGATCGTACAGAGGATGAAGAATTCGTCAGCTTTGAGCCTGCTTTGAAGGAGTATAAGATTCCTAAGTGGCGCCGTACGAATCAGAATATGACTATCGATTTGCGTCCTATTTGTGACAAGGGACAGCGTGTAACCAAAGGACAAATTCTGACAGAAGGTTATTCCACACAGGATGGTGAATTGGCTTTGGGAAAGAACCTGCTGGTTGCGTATATGCCTTGGAAGGGATATAACTACGAGGATGCCATTGTTTTGAACGAGCGTGTCGTTCGTGAAGATTTGTTGACTTCTGTTCATGTGGAAGAATTTTCATTGGAAGTTCGTGAGACCAAGCGTGGTATGGAGGAACTGACTTCGGATATTCCGAATGTCAGCGAGGAAGCTACCAAGGATTTGGACGACAATGGCATTGTTCGCATTGGTGCACGTATTGAACCGGGGGACATTTTGATAGGTAAGATTACTCCGAAGGGTGAGTCTGATCCTTCGCCGGAAGAAAAATTGCTCCGTGCTATTTTTGGCGATAAAGCCGGCGATGTGAAGGATGCCTCGTTGAAGGCTTCTCCATCTTTGAAGGGAGTTGTTATTGGCAAGCGCTTGTTCTCGCGTGTTATCAAGACCAGAAGTTCTAAGATGGCAGATAAAGCCTTGCTGCAGAAGATTGATGAAGAATTTGAAGCAAAGGCTGCAGATCTGCGTAAAATATTGGTTAATAAGTTGTTGAAATTGACCGAAAATCATACTTCGGAGGGCGTAAAGGACTATATGGGAACTGATGTTATTGCAAAAGGTGCCAAGTTCTCTGCTTCGGATTTCAGTGATTTGGATTTTACGGCTATTCAGTTAAGCGGATGGACCAAAGATGAACATACCAATTCCTTGATTCGGGCATTGGTGATGAATTTTATCCGCAAGTATAAGGAACTGGATGCCGAATTGAAGCGCAAGAAATTTGCCATTACAATTGGCGATGAGTTGCCCGCAGGCATTATCCAAATGGCAAAAGTATATATAGCCAAAAAGCGTAAGATTGGCGTAGGCGATAAGATGGCAGGTCGTCACGGAAATAAAGGTATCGTGTCGCGCGTAGTTCGTCAGGAGGATATGCCTTTCTTGGCAGATGGTACGCCGGTGGATATTGTGCTTAATCCCTTGGGTGTGCCTTCGCGTATGAATATCGGCCAAATATTTGAAGCCGTTTTGGGTAGTGCCGGAAAGAAGTTGGGCGTGAAGTTTGCTACTCCTATTTTTGACGGTGCTTCGTTGGACGATTTGAATGAATGGACAGATAAAGCCGGGTTGCCCCGCTATGGCAAGACGACATTGTATGATGGCGGTACGGGTGAAGCCTTTGAACAACAAGCTACGGTGGGCGTGACTTACATGTTGAAACTCGGCCACATGGTTGAAGACAAAATGCACGCTCGTTCTATCGGTCCGTACTCTTTGATTACGCAACAGCCATTGGGCGGTAAGGCACAATTCGGTGGCCAACGTTTCGGAGAGATGGAAGTTTGGGCGCTGGAAGCCTTTGGCGCAGCGCATGTATTGCAGGAAATCCTGACTATCAAGTCGGATGATGTTGTCGGACGATCGAAGGCTTATGAAGCAATTGTCAAAGGCGAACCAATGCCTACACCTGGCATTCCGGAGTCGTTGAACGTATTGCTGCACGAGTTGCAAGGCTTGTGCCTAAGCATTAACTTGGAGTAAGCCGGCTGAGAGTATCATTTATTCAATCGACAATTTACATTTAACATACAAACATGGCTTTTAGAAAAGATAACAAGATAAAGAGTAATTTCTCGAAAATATCCATCGGTTTGGCTTCTCCTGAAGAAATCCTGGAAAGTTCGAGTGGTGAAGTATTAAAGCCTGAAACCATCAACTATCGCACGTACAAGCCCGAACGTGATGGCCTGTTCTGTGAACGCATCTTTGGTCCTGTCAAAGACTATGAGTGCCATTGCGGAAAGTATAAGCGTATCCGTTATAAAGGTATCGTGTGCGACCGTTGCGGTGTGGAAGTGACAGAGAAGAAAGTGCGTCGTGAACGCATGGGACACATCCAGTTGGTGGTTCCGGTAGCACATATTTGGTATTTTCGTTCGCTTCCCAATAAGATAGGTTATCTGTTGGGACTTCCTACGAAGAAGTTGGATGCCATTATTTATTACGAGCGCTATGTCGTGATTCAGCCGGGCGTGTTGAGCGATGAAGTGGCTAAGTTGGATTTGTTGGAAGAAAGCCAGTATCTGGAATTGTTGGACAAACTTCCGAAGGATAATCAGTTTTTAGAGGATTCCGATCCTAATAAGTTCATAGCCAAGATGGGTGCCGAGGCCATTTATGATCTCCTTACCAACTTGGACTTGGATGCCTTGTCTTATGAACTGCGCCATCGTGCGGGGAGTGATGCCTCGCAACAGCGCAAAAACGAGGCACTGAAACGCTTGCAGGTTGTCGAGTCGTTCCGGGCTTCGCGCGGGCGTAATAAGCCGGAGTGGATGATTGTGCGCATTGTTCCGGTCATTCCGCCTGAGTTGCGCCCGTTGGTCCCGTTGGATGGCGGTCGTTTTGCAACTTCTGATTTGAACGACCTTTATCGTCGCGTCATTATCCGCAATAACCGCTTGAAGCGTTTGATCGAGATCAAGGCGCCGGACGTTATCTTGCGCAATGAAAAACGTATGTTGCAGGAAGCTGTAGACTCGTTATTCGACAATTCGCGCAAGTCGAGTGCGGTGAAGACCGACGCCAACCGCCCATTGAAGTCTCTCTCTGACAGCTTGAAGGGTAAGCAGGGACGTTTCCGCCAAAACCTGTTGGGTAAGCGTGTGGACTATTCCGCTCGTTCGGTAATTGTGGTCGGCCCTGAATTGCGTATGGGCGAGTGCGGCATTCCTAAATTGATGGCGGCTGAACTCTACAAACCGTTCATTATTCGCAAGTTGATTGAGCGTGGCATCGTTAAGACCGTGAAGAGTGCCAAGAAGATTGTGGACCGCAAGGAACCCGTTATTTGGGACATCTTGGAACATGTGATGAAAGGACATCCGGTGCTTCTGAACCGTGCCCCGACGCTGCACCGTTTGGGTATCCAGGCTTTCCAGCCCAAGATGATCGAGGGAAAAGCCATTCAATTGCATCCGTTGGCTTGTACGGCTTTCAATGCCGACTTCGATGGCGACCAGATGGCTGTCCATTTGCCCCTGAGCAATGAGGCTATTTTGGAGGCGCAGATGCTGATGCTTCAATCTCATAATATTTTGAATCCGGCCAACGGTGCACCTATTACTGTGCCTGCGCAGGATATGGTGCTCGGTTTGTACTACATCACCAAGTTGCGTAAGGGGGCCAAGGGCGAAGGTTTGGTCTTCTATGGTCCCGAAGAAGCCCTGATTGCTTACAACGAAGGCAAGTGCGACATCCACGCACCGGTCAGCGTATTGGTGAACGATGTGGACGAGCAAGGCAATATCGTCAAGAAGATGATGCACGACACTTCTGTAGGGCGTGTCATTGTAAATGAAATCGTTCCGGACAAGGCCGGATATATCAATACTATTATTTCTAAGAAGTCTTTGCGCGACATCATCAGCCATGTCATCAAGGTTTGTGGTGTGTCCGAGGCGGCTGACTTCTTGGATGGTATCAAGAACTTGGGTTATTACATGGCCTTCAAGGGCGGTTTGTCCTTTAACTTGGGCGATATTATTATCCCGAAGGAAAAAGAAGCATTGGTGCAGAAAGGCTATGAAGAGGTCGAGCAAGTCATCAATAACTATAACATGGGCTTCATCACCAATAACGAACGTTATAATCAGGTGATCGATATTTGGACGCACGTCAATTCCGAGCTGTCCAATATCCTGATGAAGACCATTTCTTCTGACGACCAAGGATTTAACTCCGTTTACATGATGTTGGATTCTGGTGCCCGTGGTTCTAAAGAACAGATTCGTCAGCTGTCTGGTATGCGTGGTTTGATGGCCAAGCCGCAGAAGGCCGGTGCCGAGGGCGGTCAGATCATCGAGAACCCCATCTTGTCTAACTTTAAGGAAGGCTTGTCTGTGTTGGAGTACTTCATCTCTACGCACGGTGCCCGTAAGGGTTTGGCCGATACTGCCTTGAAGACGGCCGATGCCGGATATCTGACCCGTCGTCTGGTGGATGTTTCGCATGATGTGATTGTCAACGAAGAAGATTGCGGCACGCTTCGCGGATTGGTGTGCACGGCTTTGAAGAACAATGATGAAGTGATAGCCACGCTTTACGAACGAATCTTAGGCCGTGTGTCCGTGCACGACATCGTACATCCTACTACTGGCGAGTTGATTGTGGCCGGTGGCGAGGAAATTACGGAAGATATTGCCCAAAAGATTGAGGATTCGCCGATTGAAAGTGTAGAAATTCGCTCCGTATTGACTTGTGAGTCGAAGAAAGGCGTCTGCGCCAAGTGCTATGGCCGCAATTTGGCCACGAGCCGCATGGTGCAGAAGGGCGAAGCTGTGGGCGTAATTGCCGCTCAGTCTATCGGCGAGCCGGGTACACAGTTGACGTTGCGTACGTTCCACGCCGGTGGTACGGCTGCCAATATCGCGGCTAATGCCAGCATTGTAGCCAAGAACGATGCTCGTTTGGAATTTGAAGAACTCCGTACGGTAGATGTGGTGGACGAGGCTGGCCAGGCTGCCAAGGTAGTAGTCGGACGTTTGGCCGAACTGCGCTTTGTCGATATCAACACAGACATTGTTTTGTCTACGCACAATGTGCCTTATGGTTCGACTTTGTATGCCAACGATGGCGAGGTGGTCGAGAAAGGCAAGCTCATTGCCCGTTGGGATCCCTTCAACGCGGTCATCATAACCGAAGCCACCGGTAAGATCGAGTTTGAAGACGTGATAGAGAACGTTACTTATAAGATTGAATCCGATGAATCGACCGGTTTGCGCGAAATCATTATCATTGAGTCTAAGGATAAAACGAAGGTGCCCACGGCACATATCTTGACTGAGGACGGTGAACTGATTCGTACATACAATCTGCCTGTGGGCGGCCACGTTGTGGTGGAAGACGGGCAGAAGGTAA
Organism: uncultured Bacteroides sp.; assembly: GCA_944322365.1. Classification (GTDB taxonomy): domain Bacteria; phylum Bacteroidota; class Bacteroidia; order Bacteroidales; family Bacteroidaceae; genus Bacteroides. The sequence continues at coordinate 7,844 of CALUOW010000200.1, read as the reverse complement.
AGGCCGGCGAGGTATTGGTGAAGATTCCGCGTGCCGTCGGCAAGGCGGGCGATATCACCGGTGGTCTGCCGCGTGTGACAGAGTTGTTCGAAGCACGTAATCCGTCCAATCCGGCTGTCGTTTCCGAAATCGATGGCGAGGTGACAATGGGTAAGGTGAAGCGCGGTAACCGCGAAATCATTGTGACATCCAAGGCAGGCGATGTGAAGAAATACCTTGTGCCGCTGTCCAAGCAAATCCTTGTGCAGGAGAATGACTATGTGCGCGCTGGTACGCCTTTGTCCGACGGTGCCATCACACCGGCCGACATCTTGGCCATCAAGGGACCTACGGCCGTGCAAGAGTATATCGTGAACGAGGTGCAAGACGTTTACCGCCTGCAAGGTGTGAAGATCAACGACAAGCATTTTGAAATCATCGTGCGCCAAATGATGCGCAAGGTCGAAATCAACGAGCCGGGCGACACCCGCTTCTTGGAGCAACAAGTGGTGGACAAGCTGGACTTCATGGAAGAGAACGACCGCATCTGGGGCAAGAAAGTGGTGGTGGATGCCGGCGATTCGCAGAATCTCCAGCCCGGACAAATCGTCACCGCACGCAAATTGCGCGACGAGAACTCCATGCTGAAACGCCGCGACCTGAAGCCTGTGGAGGTGCGCGACGCTGTGCCTGCCACTTCGACGCAAATCCTCCAAGGTATTACGCGTGCAGCCTTGCAGACCTCCAGCTTTATGTCGGCCGCATCCTTCCAGGAGACGACCAAGGTGCTGAACGAGGCTGCTATCAACGGCAAGGTGGACAAGCTGGAAGGTATGAAGGAGAATGTCATTTGCGGACACCTGATTCCTGCCGGCACCGGACAGCGCGAGTTCGAGAAACTCATCGTCGGCTCCAAGGAAGAGTACGACCGCATGTTGGCCAACAAGAAAACCGTGTTGGATTATGCAATGGCCGATGGTGAACAACCGAAGGAAGGCGAAGAGTAAATCTGCTTTTGATGAAGGGGATTGCGGCAATCCGTATTCCCTATATTAATAAGGTGTAAGAATCGGATGGAAGAACGGGGGAATTTCCCGGTATCTTCCATCCGATTTTTTGTTATATGTCCGGTGTGGCAAATCCTCGACAAGCGCGCCTCTATTCCTCGCGGAGGCCGCCCCTTTTTCTCGGCGAGTTGTTGATGCGCCATCCGTTTGCTGTCGATGCGTCATCCGTTTGCTGTCGATGCGCCATCCGTTTGCTGTCGATGCACCATCTGTTCGTTGGCGATACATCGTCCGTTCGTTGGCGATATATCGTTTGTTTGCTGGCGATATATCGTTTGTTTGGTGGTGATATATCAGCCGATCCGCAAGAATTTTACACCGGAAATGCGCTCATTTATGCCTGTTATTTGGATATAAATGCGTATCTTTGCCAACAAAAAACAACAAATATGGAAAACCAAGAAAATAACAACGGACAGTTGCAAATAGAGTTAAAGCCGGAAGTAGGCGTGGGCAAGTACGCCAATTTGGCCATCATCACGCACTCCACGTCGGAGTTTGTATTGGACTTTGTCGAAGTATTGCCGGGAATGCCTAAGGCTCCCGTCCAGTCGCGCGTCATCCTGGCGCCTGAACATGCCAAGCGTTTGCTGCGCGCGCTCGAAGACAATATTGCCAAATACGAGCGCAATATGGGGCCGATTGCCATCCCCGAAGAGTCTCCTCTGCCTTTTCCTAATGCAACCGGCGAGGCGTAATGCTTTTTCCCTTAAAAAAACTTTTGCTCTGTGACAGAGCAAAAAAAAGTTTGTAGTGCATTGATTATTCAAAACTTATTCGTATCTTTGCAGCCCGAAAAAGTGTACTGTTTGGAAATAATATAAATTAATATATAATTAAAAATAAGTAAAATGCCTACAATTCAGCAACTAGTAAGAAAAGGACGCCAAGTGTTGGTGGACAAGAGCAAGTCTCCGGCCTTGGATTCATGTCCTCAAAGACGCGGCGTTTGCGTGAGAGTGTACACTACCACTCCGAAAAAACCTAATTCGGCTATGCGTAAGGTAGCCCGTGTTCGTTTGACTAATGGTAAGGAGGTGAACTCCTATATTCCGGGCGAAGGCCACAACTTGCAGGAGCACTCCATCGTGCTGGTGCGCGGCGGTCGTGTGAAGGACCTGCCGGGTGTGCGCTATCACATCGTTCGCGGCACATTGGATACGGCCGGCGTGGCAGGCCGTACGCAGCGCCGCTCCAAGTATGGCGCCAAGCGTCCGAAACCGGGTCAGGCTGCTCCCGCTAAGAAGAAATAAACCGGTAGTAAATAACCAAAGATAATTAAGAAGTAAATAATTTACGTTTAGTTTGCTTGGAGATGCTGACGGTTGAGTAAATTTCCCGGTGGGGAAGTTGAAGAAAACAGAGGTAAACAACCAAGGACGAAACATTATTCATTTAGAAAATGAGAAAAGCAAAACCAAAGAAACGCGTTATCCTGCCGGATCCCGTGTTCAACGATGTGAAAGTTTCCAAGTTCGTGAATCACCTGATGTACGACGGCAAGAAGAATGCTTCGTATGAAATCTTCTATGCTGCCTTGGAGACGGTTAAGAACAAAATGCAGAACGAAGAGAAGAGCGCACTCGAGATTTGGAAGAAGGCCCTGGACAATGTGACGCCGCAAGTGGAGGTGAAGTCCCGCCGCGTAGGTGGCGCTACCTTCCAGGTTCCTACCGAAATCCGTCCCGAGCGTAAGGAGTCCGTTTCCATGAAGAATCTGATCAGCTTTGCCCGCAAGCGTGGCGGCAAGTCCATGGCAGACAAGCTGGCGGCTGAAATCATGGATGCCTATAATGAACAAGGCGGCGCCTTCAAGCGTAAGGAGGACATGCACAGAATGGCCGAGGCCAACCGCGCATTCGCCCACTTCCGCTTCTAATGGATTCGCCTTGCAAAAAGAAAAAACTCATTAAAGTAAAAGGACAATAATGGCAAAACGAGATTTACATTTAACGCGCAACATCGGTATCATGGCGCACATCGATGCCGGTAAGACTACGACTTCTGAACGTATCCTGTTTTATACGGGCTTGACGCACAAGATTGGCGAAGTGCATGACGGTGCGGCTACGATGGACTGGATGGAGCAGGAGCAAGAACGTGGCATCACCATTACTTCTGCCGCAACCACGACTTACTGGAATTATGCAGGCGACAAATATAAAATCAACCTGATTGACACTCCGGGACACGTGGACTTTACGGCCGAGGTAGAGCGTTCGCTCCGCGTATTGGACGGCGCTGTGGCTACATACTGTGCTGTGGGCGGTGTTGAACCTCAATCCGAGACGGTGTGGCGTCAGGCTGACAAGTACAACGTGCCGCGTATCGGTTATGTAAACAAGATGGACCGTTCGGGCGCCGACTTCTTCGAGGTGGTTCGCCAGATGCGCGAGATCCTGGGTGCAAATCCTTGTCCCGTAGTGATTCCCATCGGCGCTGAAGAAAACTTCAAGGGCGTTGTGGACTTGATCAAGATGAAAGCTATCTTGTGGCACGACGAAACGATGGGCGCTGACTATGACGTTGAGGAAATCCCCGCTAACTTGCAGGACGAAGCCGAAGAATGGCGCGGCAAGATGCTGGAAACGGTGGCCGAATATGAGGATGCCTTGATGGAGAAGTATTTCGACGACCCCGCTACTATTACGGAAGAGGAAATTCTCCGTGCCTTGCGTGCAGCTACGCTGAAGATGGACATCGTGCCCATGTTGTGCGGTTCTTCCTTCAAGAATAAGGGCGTGCAGACGCTGCTGGATTATGTTTGCGCTTTCTTGCCTTCTCCGCTGGATACGCCCAACATCGTGGGTACCAATCCCAATACTGGTGCTGAAGAAGACCGCAAGCCCGATGAGGAAGAGAAGACGTCCGCTCTGGCCTTCAAGATTGCTACGGACCCCTATGTTGGCCGTTTGACTTTCTTCCGCGTTTATTCCGGTAAGGTTGAAGCCGGTTCTTATATCTATAATAGCCGTTCGGGCAAGAAGGAACGTGTTTCCCGCTTGTTCCAAATGCACTCCAACAAGCAGAACCCCGTTGAGGTTATTTCTGCCGGCGACATCGGCGCAGGCGTAGGCTTCAAGGATATCCGTACGGGTGATACGCTTTGCGATGAAGATGCTCCGATCGTACTCGAATCTATGGACTTCCCCGAACCCGTTATCGGTATCGCGGTTGAGCCTAAGACTCAAAAAGATATGGACAAACTCTCCAACGGTTTGGCCAAGTTGGCAGAAGAAGACCCGACGTTCACTGTACGTACGGACGAGCAAACCGGCCAGACGGTTATTTCGGGTATGGGCGAGCTTCACTTGGATATCATCATCGACCGTCTGAAGCGTGAGTTCAAGGTTGAATGTAACCAAGGTAAACCCCAAGTCAACTACAAGGAGGCCATTACGAAGACGGTCAACTTGCGCGAGGTTTATAAGAAGCAATCCGGTGGTCGCGGTAAGTTTGCCGATATCATCGTGAATGTGGGTCCGATTGATGAGGATTACAAGGAAGGCGGCTTGCAATTCGTCAACGAGGTTACGGGCGGTAACATTCCTAAGGAGTTCATTCCTTCCGTTCAGAAGGGCTTCCAGACGGCTATGAAGAATGGCGTGTTGGCTGGCTTCCCGATGGACAGCTTGAAGGTGACGCTGCTTGACGGTTCTTTCCACCCCGTTGACTCTGACCAGCTCTCGTTTGAAATCTGCGCCATCCAGGCTTATAAGAATGCTTGCGCCAAGGCAGGTCCTGTGCTGATGGAGCCTATCATGAAGCTGGAAGTGGTTACGCCGGAAGAAAACATGGGTGACGTTATCGGTGACCTCAATAAGCGTCGTGGCCAAGTGGAAGGCATGGAATCCAGCCGTTCGGGCGCGCGCATTGTCAAGGCAATGGTTCCGCTGGCCGAAATGTTTGGTTATGTGACGGCTTTGCGTACCATCACTTCGGGTCGTGCGACTTCGTCCATGACGTATGATCATCATGCTCAAGTATCTACTTCCATCGCCAAGGCTGTGCTGGAAGAAGTGAAGGGTCGTGTTGATTTGCTCTGATAAATAGATAAACAAGCCCGCAGGTTAGCGAATGACTCTTAACCTGCGGAGCTTCTGTGTATAATGACAAATACTTAATTTATAAACAATGAGTCAAAAAATTAGAATCAAACTGAAATCTTACGACCACAACTTGGTGGACAAATCTGCTGAGAAGATTGTGAGAACGGTGAAGACGACGGGCGCTATCGTCAGCGGTCCTATTCCTCTTCCTACGCATAAGCGTATCTTTACGGTCAATCGTTCGACTTTCGTAAACAAGAAGTCGCGCGAGCAGTTCGAACTCTCTTCTTATAAGAGACTGATTGACATCTACAGCTCTACGGCTAAGACCGTTGACGCCCTGATGAAATTGGAATTGCCGAGCGGTGTGGAAGTAGAAATCAAAGTGTAAACGTGTATTAAAAAATTAGTGAAATGCCAGGATTATTAGGAAAGAAAATCGGAATGACATCCGTTTTCAGTGCCGAGGGTAAGAATGTACCATGCACTGTTATCGAAGCAGGTCCTTGTGTCGTTACTCAAGTGAAAACTGTAGAAAAGGACGGCTATGCTGCCGTTCAGCTGGGCTTTCAGGATAAGAAAGAAAAGCATACTACAAAGCCCTTGATGGGTCATTTCAAGAAAGCTGGAGTAACGCCCAAGAAACACTTGGCTGAGTTCAAAGAGTTTGAAACAGAGTTGAATCTGGGTGATACCGTTACCGTTGAATTGTTCAATGATGCCGCTTTTGTGGATGTTATCGGAACTTCCAAGGGTAAAGGCTTCCAAGGTGTAGTGAAGAGACATGGTTTCGGCGGCGTTGGCCAAAGCACTCACGGTCAGCACAACCGCGCTCGCAAACCGGGTTCTATTGGTGCTTGTTCATATCCTGCCAAGGTCTTCAAGGGCATGCGCATGGGTGGACAGATGGGTGGCAACAGAGTAACTGTTCAAAACCTGCAAGTATTAAAAGTAATCGCGGAACATAACCTCCTTCTTATCAAGGGATCTGTTCCTGGTTGCAAAGGTTCAATCGTAATAATTGAAAAATAATGGAAGTTAACGTATATAACATTAAAGGTGAAGACACCGGAAGAAAGGTTACGTTGAACGAATCTATCTTCGGAATTGAGCCCAACGACCATGCTATCTACTTGGATGTTAAACAGTTTATGGCTAACCAGCGTCAGGGCACTCATAAGTCTAAAGAAAGAAGCGAAATCAGCGGTTCTACACGTAAGATCGGTCGTCAGAAAGGCGGCGGCGGCGCTCGTCGTGGTGACATGAACTCGCCTGTTTTGGTTGGCGGTGGTCGCGTTTTTGGTCCGAAGCCCCGTGATTATTTCTTCAAGCTGAATAAGAAAGTGAAGGCTTTGGCTCGCAAATCCGCCCTATCTTATAAGGCTCAGAACAATGCTATTATTGTTATCGAAGACTTCAGTTTTGATGTTCCGAAGACTAAAGATTTTGTAGATATCACAAAGAATCTTAAAGTTTCCGACAAGAAGCTGCTTTTGGTTTTCCCGGAAGCAAATAAAAACGTATATTTGTCAGCTCGTAATTTGAAGAGGGCAAATGTGCAGACAGTCTCTGGTCTAAACACTTACAGGGTGTTGGATGCAGGGGTTCTCGTGATTACTGAGAACGCTCTTTCTGCCATCGATAATATCTTAATGTAAAAAGGAGGCTTAGATAATGGGAATTATTATTAAACCGTTGGTGACAGAGAAGATGACGGCCTTGACCGATAAGTTTAACAACCGCTTCGGTTTTGTGGTTCGTCCTGACGCCAATAAATTAGAGATTAAGAAAGAGGTTGAAGCCCTTTACAATGTTACGGTAGTCGACGTGAACACGATCCGCTATGCTGGCAAGAGCAAGGCTCGTTACACGAAGGCTGGTCTCATTAACGGACGTACGAACGCTTATAAGAAGGCTATCGTTACGTTGAAAGAAGGAGATACGATTGATTTTTATAGCAATATTTAATAGAAATGGCAGTACGTAAATTTAAGCCCACAACACCGGGGCAAAGACATAAAATTATTGGTACTTTCGAAGAGATTACTGCACGGGTACCAGAAAAGTCTCTTGTATTTGGTAAGAAATCCTCAGGTGGCCGCAATAACGAGGGTAAGATGACCATGCGTTATATCGGTGGCGGTCACAAGAAGGTGATTCGTATTGTTGACTTCAAGAGAAACAAAGACGGTGTGCCGGCTGTGGTTAAGACAATAGAATACGACCCGAATCGTTCGGCTCGTATCGCTTTGTTGTATTATGCAGACGGCGAAAAGAGGTACATTATTGCTCCCAATGGATTGCAAGTAGGAGCGACTGTAATGTCAGGTGAAAATGCAGCTCCTGAAATCGGTAATGCGCTTCCTCTTCAGAATATCCCGGTCGGTACCGTGATCCATAACATCGAATTGCGCCCGGGACAGGGTGCCGCTTTGGTTCGTTCGGCCGGTAATTTTGCTCAGTTGACCTCTAGAGAAGGCAAGTATTGTGTCATCAAATTGCCTTCAGGTGAGCTTCGTCAAATCTTGTCCACCTGCAAAGCCACGATTGGTAGCGTTGGTAACTCCGATCATGGATTGGAAAGCTCCGGTAAGGCTGGACGCACACGCTGGATGGGTCGTCGTCCGCGCAACCGTGGCGTAGTCATGAACCCGGTTGACCACCCGATGGGCGGTGGTGAAGGACGTGCTTCCGGTGGACATCCGAGATCTCGCAAGGGCTTGTATGCTAAGGGCCTGAAGACGAGAGC
>CALUOW010000199.1 GCA_944322365.1 uncultured Bacteroides sp. | reverse complement strand
AATACATTGCAATTTGATACACCCTTCTCTTTATACTTTAAGCAGCATCAATTACTTAATCGAGATCAAAACAAATCATCAGAGTAAAATAAGAGGCTACCGTTTTACCTTCATGTTGCGCAGGAATCCAATCAGGCATCCCCAATATTATATCCAATGCTTTTTTATCATACTCAGAGCCTTCGGATCGCACAATTTTGGTATCGCGTATTTTCCCATTAACATCTACAACATATCTTACAACAACCTTTTTCACGTCCGCATCGGATTTTACTCGCCCCAATCTCATGACTTTTTTGCGATATTCCGGTTCATTCAATTGCTTGCCGATATATGTCAACATAGCTGCATTCCCTCCAGGGTAGCTTGGCAGCATATCAGGCACTTCGTAAATCTTGTCGCTTACCTGCACACTATCTGACACCCTTTCATCCTGCATCAGGGCATCATGAGTGGCGGATGCGGTCGACCCTGTAGTCTCCGATTCTTTTTCATCCGTTGTAGTAACGGTAGAAGAGTGAGAGTTCACTTGGCTACATGCAAACAGTGCCAAAGAAAAAAACGGCACAAGGAATCCCTCGAAACATAAAATTCTTTTCATCTTCATTTTTTCCTATTATTATCTAAATTAAAATTGAATAGCCTTGATATTTTCTATTTATATCTCCCGTAAATGATATAGTTGTTGTCCTCTTCCGAGATGCTGTCTCTCCACTTTTCCAAGAATTTCCGGTCGCGTGCAGGCAAATCTTCCTCCTGCAACCGCTTTTTGATGGACTCCAACAACAGGCCCGGCTCCATATTGGCCACATACCCCGATTCCGACAGCTCCCCGTTTAATTCTATCCCACCCAGCAAATCGTTTTGGAGTTCGTAATAAGCCCCTCGTAATGTCTCCTTCTGGATAATAATTCTTTTCACAACCATACTTGTATATCCGGGAATTGTACTCTCCCCACTTAATCCAATGGTATAGAAACGAGGATATTCATTCAAAGCCGCCCCATAACCTTCTGCCTCTTCACGTTCTACCGACAAAGCAGGCCGCAAGACATTCTCATTTACTAAATAATGATATAAACTATCCGAAGCATCGATACTCCAATATTCTATATTGGAAAAGCTGACAATATCGCCCGTCCGGAAAGAGATTGCAAACTCGTTGCTATAATCCGGATAAATCTTCAGCGAGGCGGCATCATTCCGGTGCAATACGTTCCCCTCGAAATCCTGCACCCATACCGCAGGGTCGGGTGCATCCTCAAAAGCCATCTGCGTGACGCATACGCGTTGACGCTCCGTGTCCACCCAAATGGCTCCCTTGCGCATCAGGAAGGCCAGCGGTATGTCTTGAAGATGATTTCCTTCCAAGTCATAAACCAGAATCTTCTTGTCCGGCCAAGGAAGCAGGTATATCCGGTTGTGTTGTTCGTCAATCTGGCTGTCGTATAGCGTAGTATATTCGCCGGGACCCTGTCCTACAGTGCCCACATCGCACACGAACTGTCCTTGACGGGTAAACAGTTTGTAAGGTTGCCTTACATATCGGGCACCTATGTAACGGTTGCCTACTAAAAGTGCATAACTCCCTATCAGGGCCTCATCCCGGTTGTCCAGTTTGATGATTTCCAAGGAATCGACAATATCGCTCAGGGGCAGGGTGATGGTCTCTTTCACATCGACCACCCGGCAAGATACGACCGTATCGCCCTGCGCAGTCACCACCCGCGAGGCTATGATAGGACAATTGCCCAACACGTCAACCTCTTCACGCTCCCGTTCGGTGCAAGAACAAACAGACAGGGAAACGAGCAAAACTCCCCAAACACCTAATTGCTTTATCATGGCAAATAAATTTTAATACAACAAAGGTATGTAGAAATATGTCTCCTTACACCAATACTTTACATTTTTTATGAGTTTGTTAAAAAAAACGAATTACACAACATTATTTAACATGATAATTTGTGCATTTTACTCCAACACAGAGAGATGAAAGCACAAGAAAGCCAGACAGCACCCAATATCGTCAATAAATTCAACTTAATATAGTACAAATAAATTTTTACTTATAAAAGAAATCATTCCGGACAAAACAGGATATTTTATCCATCGAAGCCTTCTCCCCGCATTTTCCTTTTCGCAGTTCGACGAACGCCTCAAAGGCAACAAATCCTCCATCTAAAGCCTTGAAAACGCGGGAAATCGCCTAAATTTCGTCTTCAACTCCGTCATCCCTCTCTTACCCCTCCCTTATCCCTCCCTTATCTCGTTCTTTCATGTCTCTTTCCTGGCTTATCTATAAGCGGCGATTTAACAGTCCGGCGACGATTCAAGAAAAGAACAGAAACAATCATATGTGAATTATTTATAACATGATAGTAAATTTGTAAATCATTGCACATAAACAAATAGGAACCTGTAGCCAAACACAGATGCACTTGAAACAGAATGCACAAGACTATCTCGTGCAAAGCATGCGTTTTAAGACACCCAACCCGTTAGACTTCAATTTTGAAGCCAGCTCACCGAGACCTCCAACGCCATAAATAAAGGTGGCCTTGACTTTTTTTCTTATCGCACCGGCAGATAAATCGCAATTTATATCTAAATTTGCGCCCTATGGGAAAATCCGGAAAGGACAAGCGCCTCTCGCGACATAGGCGTTAACCTGACAGATGGTTGTCCCTGCTTCCGCGAAACAAAACCGAAAAAGACACAAATATACAGAATATGCAATACTTGGAATTCATCTTCACTACCAATCCACGCACGGACGTGGCTACAGACCTGCTCAGTGCCGTACTGGCCGATACGGGCTTCGAGAGCTTCGTAACGCAAGACGACGGCGCTCTAGCAGCTTATATCCCCGCCAAAGACTACGACCCCGCACGGCTGGAGAGCGCGTTGGCAGACTTCCCGTTGGCGGATACGCACATCGATTACACATGGAGCGAGACAGAGGACAAGGATTGGAACGAGGAGTGGGAAAAGAACTTCTTCCAACCCATCGTAGTAGGCGGACGGTGCGTGGTGCACAGCACCTTCCACCACGACGTGCCTCGGGCGGACTACGACATCGTCATCAATCCGCAAATGGCTTTCGGCACGGGCCACCACCAAACCACGGGTCTAATGATGCGCGAACTGCTGGACACGGACCTGACAGGACTGAGCGTGCTGGACATGGGATGCGGGACATCCATCCTAGCCATTCTGGCGCGGATGCGCGGCGCGGCGCGATGCACGGCCGTGGACATCGACGAGTGGTGCGTGCGCAACTCGCTGGAGAACATCGCGCTGAATGGCGTGGATGGCATTGACGTGCGCTTGGGAGACGCTTCGTGCTTGGCGGGAGAGGGGCCGTTCGATGTGGTGATAGCCAACATCAACCGCAACATCCTCCTTACAGACATGCATGCCTACGTGGCCCGCATGAACACCGGAGCCACGCTGCTGATGAGCGGTTTCTACACGGACGACATACCTCTGCTGCGCGCTGAAGGCGAACGCTTAGGGCTGGTTTTCGTCCATCAGCGCGAAGACGACCATTGGGCCGCCGTGCGGATGACACGCCCTTAAGATAACGCGAGCTCGATATTAAGGAAAAAAAGAGATGGAAAACTTCGAAGTCTATATGAAAAAGTTCGTCGCATGCAGGATAATACTCTATCTTTAGGCTAAAGATGTAGAAATCCAACCTGAAGAT
>CALUOW010000198.1 GCA_944322365.1 uncultured Bacteroides sp. | reverse complement strand
GCAGACGTTCATATCCGGCGGGTAAAGTCATTCTTACCCGATTATGGCAAAGTCGGTATCATGTGCATCACCGACAAACAATTTAGTAATATTATGCTTTTTTATGGAAAGAAGCCTATGGCTGTCAGCGCTCCCGGGCAGCAATTGGAGCTGTTCTAAGGTTTAGCCAAAAAATGTAATCCCGCCAATCAGCGGGATTACATTCTATCAGTAACAACATTTTTTGTATTCCAATTATCTTTATAACGTGCTGAAATACAACAAATAATATAGATTCTGTTGTTTCCAGTACGACAAAGATAGTAAAATGAAAGCAAATCACAACAAGAGTTGCACTTTGTCGTACTTAGATAGCGTTGTTTCCAGTACGACAAAGATAGTAAAATGAAAGCAAATCACAACCAATAATGTTAACGAAACTTTTGTAAAAATGTTGTTTCCAGTACGACAAAGATAGTAAAATGAAAGCAAATCACAACGCTCCCATCCCTTCCCTTCCCTTCCCTTCCGTTGTTTCCAGTACGACAAAGATAGTAAAATGAAAGCAAATCACAACACACCACTTGGAATTGTAGATTCCCGTCCGGTTGTTTCCAGTACGACAAAGATAGTAAAATGAAAGCAAATCACAACACGAAAATCTCGTTAACCTTATTGGAAAATGTTGTTTCCAGTACGACAAAGATAGTAAAATGAAAGCAAATCACAACATACATTCTACGGCGGCCGGAGTGTTCCAAGTTGTTTCCAGTACGACAAAGATAGTAAAATGAAAGCAAATCACAACGAACGCAGGATTCGCATGCGCCAATCTTGAGTTGTTTCCAGTACGACAAAGATAGTAAAATGAAAGCAAATCACAACACTTGGTCAATCGACTCGATTCCCGTCACGGGTTGTTTCCAGTACGACAAAGATAGTAAAATGAAAGCAAATCACAACGCAAACGGCTGTTCGACCAGAACATCTATGGTTGTTTCCAGTACGACAAAGATAGTAAAATGAAAGCAAATCACAACCGCTCGTTGCGGATGGTACGGAAGCGGTTCGTTGTTTCCAGTACGACAAAGATAGTAAAATGAAAGCAAATCACAACTCACCCTCTTCGATGAATGTATTGTTCGCAGTTGTTTCCAGTACGACAAAGATAGTAAAATGAAAGCAAATCACAACCGGCGGGGATGGTTCCGGCAGTGGCCAGCAGTTGTTTCCAGTACGACAAAGATAGTAAAATGAAAGCAAATCACAACGGAGGTGGATGCGCGGAGACTTGCCAATAGTTGTTTCCAGTACGACAAAGATAGTAAAATGAAAGCAAATCACAACCGCCGCTGGGCAAAGATTCCCAAGGACTGGGGTTGTTTCCAGTACGACAAAGATAGTAAAATGAAAGCAAATCACAACTGAAATTGAACGTACGTGATTGCACAGCCGGTTGTTTCCAGTACGACAAAGATAGTAAAATGAAAGCAAATCACAACTGTCTCGACACGTCAATCTTGCCACCCTTATGTTGTTTCCAGTACGACAAAGATAGTAAAATGAAAGCAAATCACAACGCATTGTGAATGTTGGGCAACTGGTTGTTCGTTGTTTCCAGTACGACAAAGATAGTAAAATGAAAGCAAATCACAACTGTTGAACGAATAGTAAAACAGGAGATATAGTTGTTTCCAGTACGACAAAGATAGTAAAATGAAAGCAAATCACAACCGTATTGTTGATGGCCAGGTTGATGATAAAGTTGTTTCCAGTACGACAAAGATAGTAAAATGAAAGCAAATCACAACACGCGCAAGCGGATACCTATATTAAGGATTGTTGTTTCCAGTACGACAAAGATAGTAAAATGAAAGCAAATCACAACACCGACGGTGAGGAGCCTGCGCGGAGTGCTGTTGTTTCCAGTACGACAAAGATAGTAAAATGAAAGCAAATCACAACCCCACGAGCGCGAAACTTGTTCACCCTTCCGTTGTTTCCAGTACGACAAAGATAGTAAAATGAAAGCAAATCACAACGCAGGCTAGGTGGGGGGAAAAGCGGTGGCGTTGTTTCCAGTACGACAAAGATAGTAAAATGAAAGCAAATCACAACGTGTCGGATGGACTCTGTCTTTTTTCTCGCGTTGTTTCCAGTACGACAAAGATAGTAAAATGAAAGCAAATCACAACCGCCCACACCGTCCATCCCGTAGTCTCCACGTTGTTTCCAGTACGACAAAGATAGTAAAATGAAAGCAAATCACAACGGAAGTGTAGAAGTGGTCGCCTGCACTACGGTTGTTTCCAGTACGACAAAGATAGTAAAATGAAAGCAAATCACAACTTGTATAGGCGTACTCTTTGTACGTTACTTGTTGTTTCCAGTACGACAAAGATAGTAAAATGAAAGCAAATCACAACGCAGGCCGGGTGGGGGGAAAAGCGGTGGCAGTTGTTTCCAGTACGACAAAGATAGTAAAATGAAAGCAAATCACAACTGCCTCAGGGGCGGCTCCGCTACGCTCCGCGTTGTTTCCAGTACGACAAAGATAGTAAAATGAAAGCAAATCACAACTCGCCTCTCCGAGATAGTCCGGCACGCAGAGTTGTTTCCAGTACGACAAAGATAGTAAAATGAAAGCAAATCACAACCGTTCCAAGTGTCTCCCCGGTACGGCAAGGGTTGTTTCCAGTACGACAAAGATAGTAAAATGAAAGCAAATCACAACCGCCGTGCGTTTCTCCCTGCCGCTCTTTTGTTGTTTCCAGTACGACAAAGATAGTAAAATGAAAGCAAATCACAACTGGTACCCTTATAGATTATGATGTTTTTCGGTTGTTTCCAGTACGACAAAGATAGTAAAATGAAAGCAAATCACAACTGGGTTTATAATCGATTTTGAAAATCCGTCGTTGTTTCCAGTACGACAAAGATAGTAAAATGAAAGCAAATCACAACCAGTTCTTGGTAGAGATGTTCCAAGATAAGTTGTTTCCAGTACGACAAAGATAGTAAAATGAAAGCAAATCACAACGGAGCCACATAGTGATTGATGACACGGGTGGTTGTTTCCAGTACGACAAAGATAGTAAAATGAAAGCAAATCACAACCTAACCTCATTAGAATATGAAACCATTCTGGTTGTTTCCAGTACGACAAAGATAGTAAAATGAAAGCAAATCACAACAGTTATTCCAGTGGGACACCGGTAAGAAAGTTGTTTCCAGTACGACAAAGATAGTAAAATGAAAGCAAATCACAACGTATCTACATTTGCAACTACACGATATATAGTTGTTTCCAGTACGACAAAGATAGTAAAATGAAAGCAAATCACAACTGTCGTTCTCGAATAGTGTTCAAATGCCGTGTTGTTTCCAGTACGACAAAGATAGTAAAATGAAAGCAAATCACAACGCTCATGGTCTTTTTCTCCTTTCTTTGGGGTTGTTTCCAGTACGACAAAGATAGTAAAATGAAAGCAAATCACAACGGAAGGTCAGTGGAGGTCGCCCGCACTACGGTTGTTTCCAGTACGACAAAGATAGTAAAATGAAAGCAAATCACAACGCGCGGCGGGCGGCGGGCGCGTGGGGCTTCGTTGTTTCCAGTACGACAAAGATAGTAAAATGAAAGCAAATCACAACTAAAAAGCCATAGTCTTTTGTTTTTAAAAGGTTGTTTCCAGTACGACAAAGATAGTAAAATGAAAGCAAATCACAACGGGTGGACTTTGACGAGATTTCAGGGAAGGGTTGTTTCCAGTACGACAAAGATAGTAAAATGAAAGCAAATCACAACGTTTCTGGACAGAACCCATGCGAAGGCACCGTTGTTTCCAGTACGACAAAGATAGTAAAATGAAAGCAAATCACAACCTGTGCAAGGCTCATGCCGTCCAACACGCCGTTGTTTCCAGTACGACAAAGATAGTAAAATGAAAGCAAATCACAACGGTGCTTTTGCTCCACCGGCTTGCCTCCTGGTTGTTTCCAGTACGACAAAGATACGGAAATGAAAGCAAATCACAACTACTTCCTGGCCCGCAATCTAGGCACGCCGGTTGTTTCTTTTTTGGGAAAGTTGTATATGTCTCGATGAGCGAATCTCGAATCCAAACTTTCCCGCCGGAATTACCATAGGCGTAAACGTGTAGGAGGATGGCTAAGTTCGCATTGATTGTCTACGATTGCTGAATTGACGTGAGTGGTGTCGTGTTTTCGTTCTATTCCGTAAGCAGTATGAATGTGCCCGAAGAAATGGAACCGGGGATGGATAACCTTTATTCGCTTTAATAGACTCGAACTGCCCCAATGAATGTTGTCTGAATAATCCTGTATGCCCCATGCTGGTTGATGGGTAATCAGAATGTCTGTTTCAGGCGGGATGGCTAAGATTTGTTGTTCGTAGGAACCGTTGATTTCATCTTCCACAAACAGAGGCATTCCGTAAAAATACCAATCGTCTATCCAAATGCCGGAATTGCACAGATAGTGTGTATGTTGGGGCAAGCCTTCTATATGGGCTTGGTAGAGGCAATCATCGTGGTTTCCGGCAATGAAGATTTTATGTGGGTGGGGGAGGCTTGTCAACCATTCCATGAAGTCGTAGGCTTCTTCTTCTGTGCCTCCCTGGGTGAAGTCGCCGGAATGGACAAGCACGTCTGCATCGGGCAGTGTTCCCAACTTCCGGTGCAAGCCATGCGTGTCCGAAAGATGAAGTATTGTCCGGATCATTGTTCGTTGCATGAATAGGTTTCCCCATCTTGAAGCGTAATGACAGGCGCAATGTTTCCAAACAGGGCATTGAATCTGTCCGGATGTTCGGTATGGATGGGGATAATGCCTTTTCGAGGTTTGACCTGCCTGAACATCTTTCCCAGGGTCCGAATATCGCAATGTCCGCTGGTGTGCATGGACTTGTAGTTAGGGTAGTTTGACAAAGCCTCTTTCATGTTGGGGTTATACGCCGGCGATTTTTCGTCCAAGTAGCCTTCCCATAAAGAATAGTAGATGGCTTGGTCCGCGTCTCCGTCAAATTGGGAAACAGCCTTCCAAAAGTGGCGGTTATCCCTGATCAGCATGCAGAAGCCTTTGGCTTGCATCAATCTCTGCAACTTGTCGGGGAAGTAAAATTGCCCCTTCTTATTCCTTGGGGGCGTATAAATCGATTGCCTTATTTTGTAGAAGTTGCTGTAAATCCCATGGTTGGAAGCAACGATTTCCATCAATCGTTTCTGATAACTATCGCATAGAAAGATTCTTTCGGTTTGATATGCCGCATGATACAGCGAGAATGCACGGTCCAAATTGCTGCTGGCCATTAAGACAAAGTTATATTTATTTTGTCTGAATTCATCCATGAAACGCCGTTGAAGCGATGATTCGCTCTCTGTTTCCACAGGTCGGTAAATGTTGGTTCCTTCAGATATCACATAGTCTATGTCTTTGGCATATACGGCCAACAGTTTGGGCAATGCCTTGCTACGGAAGCCATGCCCTCGGAAATCTCCCGTGTAAAGCAAGCGTGTGCCTCCGGCTTCTATCACAAACATGTAGGCGTCAAAGGCAGAATGATCCACCATCAGCGGAGTGATTCGGAAAGGTCCCCAAGATAACATGGCGCCTCCCACGAAAGTCTTGACATCCGCCATGCGCTTCAGGATTTGCTCGAATTTGTTTACGCCGTTCGGTTGCAAAAGACGCGCGAGGTGTCCTTTCCCGCACTTATAAATGGCTAGCGCGGTTTTCCCCATATAGATGGGTATTTGCAACTGGGCTTCCAATATTTGCCCGATATGGTCTTCGTGGTAATGCGTAATGAAAAGCGCGCTTCGACTTGTGTCTCCTTGTGTTAAACCTTCGATGACTAAAGGTGCTGCTTGTGAGGTGCCGGGCAGAGTTTCTCCCAAGTCGATGAACAACCGATGTCCTTCGTGATAAATTTCCGTAACGCAACCGCCTATTTGGTGAGTGCCTCGATGAATGGTGATTTGCATAATGTTGTATATTGGGATTATGAGTTGTCTTTTCTAATTAAAATGGTGTATCAAGTTAATTCCGCTTTGGCAACCTCCACGCGATTGGTAGAAATTAATAGCTTCGTTGGGAGTTGAAAAGATTTGGATGCTTTGTACTTTTCTGCATTTTCCGCTCCTGAGTTTGAGGAAAGTTTCGGCTTTTAATTCCTCTTGGGTCATATCGGGATGATAAGGAATTTCCAACAAGTTGCAGAGAGAGATTAAATCCTTGATGAATACATATTTCTGCAACTTTCCTTTCCGGTCAATCCATTCGAGGTAAAGGTTCCATTTTTCGCAGTTCTTTATTTCTCCCGATTTAAGCGCCTCTCGTATAGCCTCTAGATGTTTCTTTTCGTTTTCCAATTCTGCTATTAGGTAATCCAGTTGGATTTCGTCTCCGCTGAAGGCGGCTATTTCGAGGAAGCGGTAGATTTGGTTTCTCCTCAATCCGTATTGTTCCTCCATTTCCGCTAAGGACATGCCGGTTTGGGTGCTTTCGCCTATTTCATGAGCCAATTGGCTTTTTTGTTTCAACTTTGTCGCCTCGAAAGGGTAGTGCTCGTCATCCTCCACCTCCGACTTCCGGAATCGGGATGGTTTGTTCTGCATGGATTTGCTGTAAATATTGTAGAACCTTCCGGCCTGCTTTTCGGATAAAAAACTCTTTAGTTTGGTGTCTTTCAGGTAATCCAAGTTCAGGTGGATTCCTCTGTCGGCCATTTCTTCCAATCCGTCTAGAATTTCTTCGTAATCCATCTTCAATTCTTCGGAAATTTGGTCTAGATGATGGTAGAAGTCTGTCTTTTCGAGTAGCTTTGCAAGTGTCAGGGTATCCATGTTCTTTCTATTTTTAGTTGGTTACATTCCTATATACGAATGAGATTTTTTATCAGGCGATTGGATTTAACTTTTGTTTGTGTTTTAAATATCCCTTGTATGCTTTATGTATTTGAATACTAGTTGTTTAATTATCTGGCTAGGGTTTGTATCCTTATTTGTATTTACAAAGTTTATGATTTCAAGCCGCTTTGTGGCGATCTAAAAGCCTCGGAGAAGGAGTCTTGGAGGCTTTAGTCGCCATTGTTTTTAGTAGAAATTTATTCTTGGAATGAAAGAATTTCTTGCGTAATGTCTCCTTTCTGTAAAGAGTAACATTTAAAGATGCTTCTTTCATTTACTTCCATTTTTTTATGAAGGCTTCTTAATGTCCCGTTGTCTGTATTGTTTAATAATTCAATGAAATATCTGAGCGTATTTTCGTCTTGCTCATTTTTATTGTTTAATTTGTCTAAATCTTTCTGATGTCCCAGTGTAGTTGCATTATTTGCTTTGAATTCGATCAGCACTATTCTTTTGAAAGTATTGTCATGAATGACTAAATCAAAATTGCCAGATTGGGGTGTCTTTCCTGTGATGCAATAGGTATCTTGGGTCGGCGTTTCAACAGAATAAAATACATCCCAACCAATCTCGATTTCTTTGTTTAATTGTTCAATGAAAATGAGTTTTAGTTCCTGCTCACTAATCCTTGTTGAATTATCTCGTTTTTTAGGGAAGATAATTCTACTTTGTTTTGTAGATGTACCTGCTCCTCCATCTGTTTCTTTTTGATGCTCGTACACTTCTTTAATAATTTCAAAAGTCTTTTTTAGTACTTTCTCAATGTGTTCTTGGTTTGTCATAATCATGTAAAGTTTATAATGGTTTTACTAGATATATTCTATTGTGTGATTCTCCTGCAAATCTAAGAATTATCTTACACCTATTCTAATATTTCCATTTATAAATTCTTATCCTCAGATTAGTGCCCCCCCCGATATAGCGACGGATTGCCGCATTTGTTGCCCAAGCAACACAAGGTTGTTCCGCTCCAATCGGTGTCTAGCATAAAGAAACCTTTTTCGTCCGGTTCGCTTGTGACAGTGCCATGGTTTATATGTTGATCCAAGTAGAGGCAGGGGCTGGCGGAAGAACACGTCTGGATGTCTATGTCGCAACCGTATTTTTCTTCGATGATGTCCTTGTTCCGCTTGGGTTTCGACTCATTGTTTTTGTCAACAATCTTTGTGAACCAGTCTTCCACATTTTCGTAAAATCCCACTTGGCTCTTGATGAAATCTTTTACCTCTTGGTGGACGCTGCTGTCCAAGTCGTCGAACGAGATAATCCGCATCTTGTATTTGGCTTTCGGGATATTGAGCATCGGATCGGCGGGCACTTCGCCCATGATGTTGTACTCGTCAATGATGGATTTCAAGATGTCGATGGTCGAGATTTCAAGTGTGTCCACCAGCTTCAGTATATCTTCTTTCAGAGATACGTCCTCCAGGTTGTCGTCAATGACATCGTTTATGGCTTTGCTCGATAAATTGCCGAACTCCTTGATGTAGCGGATGCGGCCTGGGCGCCCCAAAAGATTCTCGTCCACGCTCAACCTGTTGGTCGTCAGTATGTATAGTTTGCGCCGGTTGTTGTAGACTCCGTCTATCATCTTGAGCAGCACCTCTCGCTCCTCATTGAACGTCTTTTCGGCTTCGTCAATCAGGATTACGCTCTCGAAACATAAGGATTGGATAAATTCCAACATCCCGTCCAAGGGCTTCGAAATGACAAT
>CALUOW010000197.1 GCA_944322365.1 uncultured Bacteroides sp. | reverse complement strand
CGCTGTGCGCAAAAATAATGGTTTTTCGGAGAATAACAAGGATTATAGAGGTTGTTTTAAATGAAAGAGCCGTGTCACGCAAATCATATTTTCGCTTTCTTTCTTGCAGGTTCAAGATTTTCTTGATAACTTGCCACTGTGTTTCTTCTAAATCCGTCGAATACATAATTATTTTAAATATGATTACTTAAAAATAATCATTTTCGCGGAAAGAAGAAACACTCTTCAAGTATTAAAACTTAAAATTTAAACAGGCTCTTATTGATTTTGTAAAAAATGGAGCTTTTAACGATGTGTCGTTTGCATTAGTTCTAAGACACAATCACTGCTGGGCACTTAGTTCCAGCTGATTTTCAATTGTTTATAATTTAGTTCTTTGATATTTTTGTAATCGCGATCAGTAAGTGTCTCTCTTACAGGTGTTTTATCCAGTAGAGAAAAGTTCAGAATCTGTAGGATTTCGTAGATTGGACGGTCAACTTTCAATTTATAAGCGATAATGACAATCAGACAGTATGTTATGATGGCACAGTACACTTGTGTCTTGACTGCATTCATCGTGGTGCCCCAAAAAGATTTTACTTTCAGGTGTTGCTTGATCCATTTGAAAAACAGTTCCACCTGCCAGCAGTTCTTGTACAGCAGTGCGATTTCCATTGCTGAGAGTTCCATGCTGTTGGTTATGAACACAAATTCTTTGTCCAATTCTTCATCGTGGTATTTAACCCGCCGAAGTTTGTCTGGGTATGCCTTGAGTGATTTATGCGTTTCAAGCATTCCAATCTGGTCGCATTTTATTCCGGCTGTTTTATCGACTTCATGTAAATACATTCTACGGAATCTCATATTGTCCTTTGTACGTGTAACGAAGTAAGCACCGCTGGCGTGAAGCTTGTGTAATCGGGAGAATTCAACATATCCTTTGTCCATGATATAGTAGCTTCCCTTTTCATAATCCAACTCGTCCAACATATTTACGTCATGTACTTTACATTGGTTATCAGTACAATTGTCGGTATGGAAGTCTTCACGTCATACAAGGTATGGAGTTTGATGCCCCCTTTGTGCTTCCTGAATTCCGCCCACCAGAAAACATTCAGACAAAGGTCTATAGTGGAGGAATCAAGGCATAGACATTACCATCAACTTTCACCTCAAAGTCATTTTTGTAGCAGCTCTTACGGGCTTCTGCAATCAGGATGTAAGCAAACTCTTCATAGATGCGATAATCCCTATTCCGGTTTGTTTTCCCCAGATTGGTACGGTAACTGTTGAACCGAATCCCAGGTGATAGTACTTATTCTTATGTGCCTCCAGACTGAGTATAAGGTCACGCATACTGTCCCGGCCAGTCAGTTGTCCGAAAATCATGCACAGCATCTGATTCCAGCAAGTAAACGTTCTGATTTTCTTATTCCCTGAATACTCCTCCACCAAACGGTCGAAGACACGGCGGGGAAGAAAATCTGTAAGTTGAGCGAAGATATATTTGCCTTGATTTATCGTTATTAGTTTTTGAGCAAAGTTAAAAACAACTTTTTAATGCAAATCGTCACGCTCGAAAAAGATACTTAACTATAAGATTGTCAAATATTTCAAAGAACAATGTTTGATTTAAAGTGCCCACTAGTGAGACACAATATGTTTTCTCTTTCGCTAAAAACTACTATTTTTGCACCTATAAACAATTCTCTTTGTTGAAACTAAGTTCCAACTTTTTTTGAGAATCTGTTAGAACACTTATTTTGAGAACGGAAAATTTTAGTTGAGATATTTTTAAGAATTGCATAAAGTAGATCCTTTTTTTAATCCATATAGCTAATATTATGCAACTGATATATTGTTACATATGTAAATTCAGAAATATCGTTAATCAAGAAGTTGCGTTTAATCCTGATTATGAAGTAAGTTATGTTAATAAAAAGTTTACTGTAAGAATGAGGCATATTTCCAATAACAGAAACTATCTCTATGGAAAAAGCTTTATCAAAAATCTTTCAGTAATTGTCGGGCGTACGGGTTCAGGAAAAACCAACCTATTACAGCTAATAGGAATGGATGATTACACACGTTCCGAATCCATGGACACGGATGCCTACTTTCTGTTGTATCAGAAAGATTTCCCGGAACATTTCGTGATAGAGTATGTCGGAGTAGATATTAAAGGGATTACAGATGTTACCGCAGCCGGAAAGAAATACGGATTGGCTGAATTTACCATAAATGGACAAACCGGTGAAATAGAAGAAATCGAACCTATCCACAAGTTTGACAGTTCCGTATGCATCATCAACGCTTTTGACAGAAGTTCGTTCGCACATTGCCCATACGATGACATAAGGAGTGAACGGATAGAGAATCCATACGGACTTATTCCAAGGATTATCGCCCCATTCGGACGGTTTTCCGTATCCATGGAATGCATATTATTGAAGAACTACATCAAGGGATTCCCGAAAGAAAGTATCAAGCATAAAGCGGCCTTTGAAATCAATTGTGAAAACTGGCAGCATGAGTTGAATACGGAAATTGACGAAAGACTTTATGAGAAATACTATTGGACATACAACGATTTTATCAGAAACCAAAAAGCAAAGAACCTGAAAAAGGGGCTTCCATATAATACTCCGGTGACATACCCCAAAGGTACAACCCCCAAAACACGTTTCATCCATGACCTGATGGTGGATTATGCCATTTACTTACGGAAATGGGTTGAAGGGATTAGAGTGCATGATATGAATCTCTCCGTAGACCATGGGAAAAAGTCCATTCTCAAAAGGATTGAGGAATTAAGTCAGTTCATTGATATGTATTCGGAAGAATATGGTACAAAATGCGGATTGGTTTGGCAGATAAGTTCGGATATTAAGGATATTCATGACCTGCTGATGAAAATGGATGAAAAATACTTCTCAGAAGACAGCTTCTCTATTCCTGTTGATGACATCGATTTGTCAGAGGGCGGCATCATGCAAAATCTATTTGAACGGATGGAACAGTATCGTCCGGATGAATACGGAGTGTTTACAAAAGAACTGCTACCTTTCCATTGGACACATGTCAGTGCAGGTGAATACCAATATGCAAAAGTATGGGGAGTCATAGAGGAATTCGGTGTACACATGAAGGTTATGGAACAAGGAGAGAAATACAGGGATGCAAAAATGCCGGACATCATCTTTTTACTGGATGAACCTGAGACTTATATGCACCCAGAAATGTGCAGGCAGTTTGTTCATACGTTGTCTCAAATAGTGGAACGGCGTCCAAGGGAAGCACAATTCCAAATAATCGTCACGACACATTCCCCATTCATCCTTTCAGACTTATTGTCCGGCCAAATCATTAAGATGGATTTCGATGATATGGGGCTGTGCAAGATATGTCAGCATACTGACAAGGCCTATTTTGCTGCTAACATCCACACAATTATGGCAGAAGGATTTTTCTTGAAATATACGATTGGTGAGCAAGCAAGGGTTTTTCTGCAATCGAAATTCGATTTCTTAAAGGAGATAGTTGAAAAGAGAGAGGAGTTGACATTTGAGGAAAAAGAAGAGATTGCGCATTTGAAAGAGTTCGTACCTGAGATAGGTGATGAAATGATACGTTATAGCTTTGAACATTTATTGAAAAGCCTGCAATGATTGCCTTGGATTTTGAGAACATAGAGGATTTGAAAAGGCTTCATTCTGATGCAGTCGTTGATTATGTAACGACTAAACTTTCCAGTGAGGATATTGCGGTTTTATATCGATGCATAACGGCATTGCCTCACATAGGACATTATCCAAATGAATGGGAAGGTAAAGATACCTCATGGCTTAACCGCTTCATTCTTGCTGATTTGGACACATTGAAAGATTGGGTCGAGAATTATGCGGATAAACTCAAGTTTGACACATTCAAGAAGCTGTATAAGACCAAATTCTCAAACGGGAAAGATAAGTATGTCGATTCTGCCAACACTTACAATTCATACACGCTTTTCGATAGAATGGGAATCAAGGTATGCCCTTATTGTGAGGATGAATACATTGAGGAAGTCACCATCGATGACAAGTCCAGACGAACAATGGAATTCGACCATTTCTATCCTAAAGGTGAAAAAGACTATCCCGGATTGGCCATGTGTTTCTACAACTTAATCCCAAGTTGTATCAAATGCAATAGGCTAAAAATGGCAAATCCTATAAGTGCAAATCCGTATTTTCCAGGTATTGAGAACCTAACACGGTTATATCCGGATTTGCCTGTTGGAATTAATTTTGAGTCCATCACGGAAACTGAATGCAGAGTCGGTTTTCATGCCCAAGGGGATATGATTCTCAATGAGAAAAACTTGGCATTGGAACAACGCTACGAACAACATAAGGCCGAAGCATATCAACTTTTAAGCAAGAAACAGAGATACCCGAAAGAAAAGATTGAAGAGATGGAACGTGCCGGATTCGGTACATATGCAACTATAATAGTTGATTTATTCGGCAAGCCAAGAAGTGAGGCAAAAGGCAAAGAACTTCATACAAAGATGAAAGAAGATTTAATAGGCTATTGACTTTGCATGAGATATTACACTACTTTCGGTATGAAAACACCCCTAAAAAGCGTTCAACCATTTGTATAATTTATAATAATTCCGTATATTAGTATTCTGAATTTCAAATTACTATAGGATATATTATATTGATTGTAATGGGATATTTCCTGCTTAAATTCTGCGGGAAGATACTACGAAAGGTTTGTTTGGCAGAAACTACCGCCTTGTGGTTGGCTGTCTTGTTTTGCTGGCTCATCCAGGACTGATTCTGGGTAGGTGCAATTCTATTGGCATGGCGGTATTATTGATACCGGTGGCCAAGTATCAAGAGCGGCATCCGAAGCGATACAGACGGAATGGCGATGGAAGTATGAATTGGAACAAGGTTATTTTATGGGTAATCCCACTCTTTTGGCCCTTACTGATAGCAAGGATGTTTTTGTCGGGCAAGACCTACAAGCCGACAATGAACGAATATGACTATGAGCAGTTTCTGAAAGGGAATGCAAAATAGGCTTAACTGGCAACCACGTGCGCCAACGCTTCTTCACGGATTTCCTTGACTAGTTGGAGCAAGATGGCCGGGTCAATGTACTTCTTGCCGTATTTGGCGGTGAGGTGCAAGTGTGGTCCTGTGCTGCGTCCTGTGTTGCCGCTGATGGCCACCACCTCTCCAGGTAGAACTTGTGCACCTTTCTGCACTAATGCCTTTGAAAGATGACAATAACTGACGGTGTAGTCTCCGTGACGGATAGTAACATAATTGCCAGAACGTTTGTCGGACGATACCTTAATGACTTCGTCCGGCATCATGGCATAGACTTCCTCATTCCTTGCCTGCAAGTCCAATCCCTTGTGGTTGCTCCGCTTACCGGTGAACGGGTCTTTGCGTCGTCCGTAAGGTGAAGTGACAATGATTTCCTTCAAAGGGTAAGATACACTCATATAACAGCCTATCCAGTAATTGCGCATTTCTTTGACTGATTCCCTGCCATTGAAGTTCGGGAAACAAGCTTATCCGCCTCTCCATTATCGGGGAGGCTTTTTGTTTTTGTAGGTTCAGCCACTTCCTGCACTCTGTACAGGGGCTTGCTGTATGCAATGGTATGAAACTGCGCCTGCAAGGACAGACAACAGGATAACAGGGTGAGTAATAGCCATGACTTTTTCATGGTGCAAAAGTAATATGTGAAGTGCGAACCAGCAGAAAGAAAACTATAGCAATGGTTTGGTTATAAGAATATATAAGGAATCAGACCTATCAATTAGACTAAACCATGTATTCAATGCTGGATGAATGCTCTACGCCCAGTACATCCGCTTATAATGATATCAGATACATTCCCAACCAATGCATCCCCTTATTGAAAATATCGATAAGGAAATCTCCTATCTTGCTCCAAGGAATTTCCCAAAGGGCAGAAGGTATGACAGCCAAAACGAGAGTGGATAATATCCAGCCTTTCAAGGAGTTCATTTTCATCCAGAATACTCTTGGACGCGACAAACGAAGTTCACCATCGTGTTTTTCTAACAAATCGTAAACTTTTCCTTGCAACACATAGGCGTTCTGATAACTGCCAAAAGCCTTATCCGCATCAAGTGACTCGAATAATTTAGCTTCCTCCACGTTTTTAACGACATCATAACGCAACGAGATATAGTCATACCAAAATGTGCCGTCATTAATGCGCAGCCAATGCTTTCCGAAATAGTCTGCTTCATAACTGTTTATATAGTCGAAAAATAAGATATTGAGCTGCTTAAAACAATCGTATATCAAACGCTTCAGGTGACCTTCCGCTTTGCTCAGCTCCCTTTGAACCCCCTCTACCGACATACCGTCAGTGTAACATCTTGCAATATGGTCGTTCAACGCTCTCATTTCATTGAGAACGGCATCTATATACCGATTACCATTGCGTACATACAAGTCAAAAAGTATGGGCTTGATTTCCAGATATGACATTATCAAATCCCTATACATCCCATTGATGTCTGCTTCATTGCCCATAATCACAAACACTTCAAGATAAGGAAATTAATTATTAACGCAACAGCTATGTTAATACTTCGTTATTTATCTATTAGTTCGTTGAAAAAGAGCGAGTTATGTAACAAAGTTTAGCACGATAGAATTGGTCAAGTGACTGAATTTCAGTATCTTTAATGGTATCCTACCACACATTGAAGATATGGAGAAAACAGCACTTGACCGATATGAGGAAATCGTAGCCGATGCGTTGAAATTTGGTTCTGCAAAGCTACGCAAAAGTTTTAAAACAGCATTCATCCTGATGATGATTTTATATATGGTTATACCGCGTAAGATAAACTTTAGCGGCGTGGGAAATCATTGACGAAGCAATGGGGAACGGAATGGTGAATTGAGGACGTAAGCGGTTAGTAATGAGCGGATTTTCAATATCTGGAAGAGTTGGCAGAAACGGATTTTGGAGAAATGCAGAATTGGTTCAGTTACCAAACCGTTAACAAGTTGTTACCGGAAAAGGGCGGTGTTAACCGATAGGTCGAAAAAAGTTTGTCGACGGTTTCTTTTTCTGTGAAACACAGCATTTTGCGTAGCGATGAACGCTTACATCAATAGTAAATTTGCAACAAAAAAAATGTAAGCGTATGAAGATTGAGAAATTCAAGGTCTTGCTCTACCTGAAGAAGACCGAACCCGACAAGTCGGGCAAAGCTCCCATCATGGGACGCATCACGTTGAACCGGACAATGGCGCAGTTCGGCACGAAGCTGTCCTGCACCCCGAAACTGTGGAACGCACGGGAAAGCCGCCTGAACGGAAAGAGCCGCGAAGCGGTGGAAACAAACGCAAAAATAGAGAAACTGCTGCTCGCCGTGAACGCGGCATTCGAGGAGTTGCAGGGACGGAAACGCGATTTCGACGCCAAGGCTGTGAAGGATTTGCTGCAAGGCAGCATGGAAACGCAAATGACGTTGCTCCGCCTGTTCGACAGAATGGTTGAGGAGCGGAAAAGCCGCATCGGCATCGACGTGTCCCCGTCCTCGATGAGCACGTACCATTACGCGCGGCTGACGCTTGGCGATTTTGTCAAGAAGAAATACAAGACGGGCGACATCGCCTTCGGTGCCCTGAACGAACAGTTCATCCGGGAGTACCAGGCTTACACGGAGGGTGAACGGGGCTATTCCAACCAGACCACACGGCATTACCTCGCCCTGCTGAAGAAGGTCTGCCGGATAGCCTACAAGGAAGGCTTGTCGGAGGTGTGGCACTTCGTGCATTTCAAGCTGCCCAAGCAGAAGGAGAGCATACCGAGAACGTTGAGCCGTGAGGATTTCGTGAAACTGCGGGATGTGGAGATACCGGAGAAACGGCGTTCCGTCGTCATCACGAGGGACCTGTTCCTGTTCGCGTCGTTCACAAATGTTGCACTAAACAAAATTTGATTGTAAATCAAGAAGTTATCATTAAGTAAAAAGAGAATAGGTAATGGTTTAGAAACCACTGAGCTTCACCATTCTGCTTGTTCTCAAGAAGTCAATCAACAACAACAAAGGTAGCAAATAATCTGCAAATATCTGCGTTTTTTAGATTAGAAAAATCGAAAAATGAGTATTTTTGTAGCTAAAAGAACAGGACTTCATTCTAAGAGACATAATTTCATGAGTAAAATAAACATAGATAGAATTGTAAAAGACATAAAGTCAAGAAGCAACAGTTTAACTCCTATAATTGAGGCAGTGTGTAATTCTATTGATGCAATAGGATTTAATAGAACTGATGGATTAATAGACATTATTGTTAAACGTGATGGCCAACAAAAATTAGAATTGGCAGATAATAGAGCGTCTGCTGATATTATTGCCATTGACATTGTGGACAATGGAGACGGATTTACAGACAAGAACAGAGACTCTTTTGACACATATTTAAGCGGATTAAAAGTAAGTCAAGGAGGAAAAGGCTTTGGAAGATTTATGTATCTAAAATACTTCAATCATGTTTCTGTGGAAAGTGTATATTGGGATGGTAGCAAATATAAGCAACGTAGTTTTACATTTGGCCATAAGAATGAAATAATAGAAAAAATAGAGGATACTTCCAGTGAGAATGCAGGAACCATTTTACATTTATCTTCTATTAAGAGCCTGTTTAAATTTTGTTCAGCAGCATTCTTATTGCAGCAAGTTTCACCATCTCTTCTGCCGAATCGAAC
>CALUOW010000196.1 GCA_944322365.1 uncultured Bacteroides sp. | reverse complement strand
ATGCTCAATAATTCTGCGTCAGGGACGAATTGTGCAAGACGGCATTCTGCGGGAAGGGGAACACCCACAGCGGCGAATCCGGACGGAGCGAAACCTGGCCGCCATACTCCGGGCCAAGGTCGCGGACGATGGTCTCGGCATAATCGGCCTCGCTGTTCCAACGCTTGCGGTCGCAGAAGTTCTCGAACGTATTGAAGAACTCCACGCGCTTGGAGTCTTGCAACAGCTTCATGGCCTCCTTCTCCGTCAGCGACGCAGCCTGGTCCGCAAAAGGCTGGTAATCCTCGATGCGAAGGGCACGCACGCGGTCCACCTGTGCCAGCCCTTCCCGGATTTCCCCCGAACGAATCATGCACTCGGCAGCCAGGTAATACATGGACTCGGCACGGAGGCCAAAGACGTTCCAGTGGATGTCCCACACCTGGCATTGCAGGCAACCATCCGGCAAGGTAGGATAAGGGGCAGCCCAAGCCGGGGCGCCATCCTGATAATAATACTTATACACATAGTCGTTGGGGTCGATGAGCCGGGCCAAGTCCGCACTGATGCACAAGCCGCCCAAATCGCCCATGTTGCCCGTCTTGGCCCAGATGAGGTAATAATTGTTCTGCGCGGTCTCGTCCAATATCCAGTTGGCCGTGGTCTTTACCGTGGTGCGGTCTTCGATGCGGGCGTTCACCCCCAAGGCCAGGTTGGCATAACGCAGGGCCTCGTCATAGTGCTTCATCTGGAACAAGGCCTTGGCACGCACCCCGTAGCCAAAGTCCAGGCCGAAACGGCACGGAGTGGAAACGTGGCCCTGCACCAGGTCGGCCAACACCTCGTCGCTGCAGTCCTGCAAGATGCGTTCATACACCTGTGCCAATGTCAGCTTGGCCTTCTGTTCGCCCACATTAGTATTGTCCACATAGGCTATGCCTCCCAGCTCGCCGGCCGTCGCATCGTCATACTGCCTGGCAAACATATTGACCAGCAGATAATGGTACCAGGCACGCAACACACGGGCCTCGGCCACAATCTGGCGGCGTTTGGCGTCATCGCCGGACACTTCGGGCGCTTTGGAGATAACCACGTTCATATAATTGATATTGCTGTACAGATCCTCGTACAAGCTGTTCGAAGTGGTCAGGTTGGCCCGGTCCACCGACTCGTCATAAGTGACCAGCGCATAGATGATGCTGTTTGGATTGGCGAGGAAGTCCGGCAATCCATCATAGTCGGTATAGGTATTGTTGCACAATATCTCGAAATGGTTCTCCAACTGATACAGCAAGGGTTCTTGGTTCAGCAGGGTTTCCAGTTCATCCACCGTGGTAAGGGTGGTCTCGCCCAAAGGCACAATGTCCAATTTGTCCTCACACGCCGTACAGCCCAGCGCGGCGACCATTCCCAGGATTTGGAATATCTTTTTCATTGTCAGCATTGTTTTCAGTTAAATCATAAATTAAAGAACAAACTCATGGTGTAGCTGCGCGGCACACGGTTGTAGTGCGTGCCGGTCACGGGATTCACAGCCTCGGGATCCAAGCCCTTGCTGTTGCGTGCCCCAGGTACAAAGGTTGTTGATCTGGAAGCGCAGGCGCAAATCGTTCAGGCCGATAAACTTGCACACCCGTTCACTGAAGTCATAGCCGATGACCAGGTTGCGCAGCTTGACGTATCCGGCATGTTCGATGTTGGTATGGCGATAGCGGCCATAACTCATGTCCGTGTATTTGCTGGCCATATATCCGTTGGCGGGCACATCGCTGTCCCCTTGCCAATAGCGCAGGTAGTCTTTCGAGATGGCACCATTGCCGAAAGTGGCCTTGTAACCGCCCGTGCCGCCAATGGTGGACCCCCAGACATCATTGTCCGTGCGCATGTAATGGCCTCCATAGAAATTGAACATCGCCGAGAGGCTGAAGCCGTTCCAGGTCACTTCGGGTGTGATGGCACCACTGACAGTCGGCGTGTATGTGCCGGAGAACACGGCATCTTCCACCTCAAAAGCACCGCTGGCCACCGACTCGGTATGCACATTGCCTTCCTTGTCTTTCCAGCCCAACAAATAAGCGCCTCCCTCTTCGATGATGCCCGCATAGTCAATGGAGAACAGGGAATTGAGCGGATATCCCTCGTGCAAGGAAGTACGGAGGTACTCTTCGCCGGACTCCGGCTTGTGGGGAACCTTCGTCACCTTGTTTTTATTGTAGGCCAAGTTGAATCCCAGGTTAATCCCGACATCCTGACGTTTACGGGCGGGCAGGATGCGGCCGTTCAGTTGCAGTTCCACACCCGTGTTGTTCATTTCACCGTTGTTGATGGTCAACGAGGTCCATCCCGTTGTCGGGTCCAGGTCGGTACTGGTCAGCAAGTCGCTGCCTTTCTTGCGGTAAACATCCAGCGAACCGTTCAAGCGGTAATTCCACAGGGAGAAATCAAAGCCGGCATTCCACGTGGCTGTCTTCTCCCAACGCAACTGGTCGTTGGGCGGCGTCTGCAGGTAGCCCACCAATTGGCCATTGTACTGGTTGGTGCCCATGCTGGCTGTCAGGTAGGAGGAGACAGAGGAATCAATGTTGCCCGTCAGGCCAAAGCTGGCACGAAGTTTCAATACGTCAATCCACTCAATGGGCTTCAAGAACTCCTCGTTGTGCAGATTCCAGCTGGCACCCACGGACCACAAGGGACGTCCCCGAAACTTGGGATCGGTGCCGAACAGGTCGGTACGGTCCACTCGGTACGAACCAAACAAGCTATAACGGCTGTCGTACACATAGTTTGCCGTGAAATAATATGAATAGTACCGATGCAGCACATCGCTGGTGTCAAAGTCCTGCGGCGCTCCCATCACCCCATAGTTGCTGCCAAGCACGCCCGTATAGGGATTGTTGATGAAAGCCCAGTCCGTCAGCAGGTTCTGGTTGGTCTGCGTCTGATGGTCGTAGCCGTATTTCAAATCGCTGTCCATCGACGTATGGGTCTGGCGATACTCGAAACCGGCCAAGACATCGACGGCGTGCACACCAAACGTGCGATTGTATTGCGTCTGCGCACGGAAGGTGTAAAACTGGCTGGACGTGTTCTGCGTTTGCAGCAAGTCACCGTCCGGTATGGCGTGGTTCACCTCCAGGCGGGTTTCCTCTTTCATCCCCAAATGGGGGTCGGTCCAGTCCAGGTTCGGGTCGAACCAGTCAAAGTCGGGGTCAAGCACCCACTCCGTGATGGTCTGGGCCGTGGTGTACAGGTTGTAAAGGCTGCGCATGAAATGCGATTCCTTGTTATAGCGGGTCTGGGAACGGCTGTTGATGTCTTCGTATTGGAACTGTGCCTGTGCCGTCCATCCCTCCACCGGAAGCCGGAACAAGGTCTTCACATGGGTACGCACATTGGTATAACGGTACTTGTTGAAGTTATATCCCATCTCCTCTTGGAAGTTGTAGGTAGGATCCTTCAGCGCATAATCCGCCACGCCGAAAGCCGCTTCTCCCGGATAGACATCGGCCTCCATGCGGGCCAACGTGCCATCGTCGTTGTACATGCTTTCGTAGGCCATAAAGGAATTGATGTAATCGTAAGAACCGGTGGCATGATACTTCGCACGATTGTTAAGCACATTGACTCCAAACGACATGTCCCACCAGCGGTTCACCTTCAGGTCCCCGTTGTAGCTGAACGACAAGGAACTTTCATTTTCCCTCTGGGCACCCCGGTTGTCGCCCATGTAGTTCACGACGATGCTTGAACTGAGGTGCTTCCCCTTGGCACGTATGCCCAGATTGTACTGGTGGCTGATGTGCGTGCGGTCGTGGGCATCCCGCCATTCGCTGCGGTAATCGTTGCGGCTCCAGCGGTCCAATGTGGCGTCCAGGTCGGCATCGCTCAGCAAGCCTTGGTAGTTCTGAAGCAGCAGACGCATGACGTGCGACTGGGTAAAAATCCGTCCCCCGGCAGCCGCTTCTATCTGGTCTTGTATCAGATTGGGGTCAGCCTGCAGCATGGCATTGAAGTTATATTTCTCCAGCGCGATGATGTCTGCGGCCGATGCCCAGTTATAGTTGCTGTAGTCCTGCCGCTCGCTGATGACCAAATCGGCATTGAAATCAATGGAGAGGCGGTCTTCCTTGGCACGCTTGGTCGAGATGACAATCACGCCGTTCGAGGCACGGGCGCCGTAAATGGCGGCCGCAGCCGCGTCTTTCAGCACGGTGATGTTGTCAATGTCATAGGGATTGACGCTCTCTATGCCCCCTTCGATGGGCAACCCGTCCACCACGATCAACGGACTGGTGCGGGCATTGAAGGTGCCCGTGCCGCGGATGGTGATGGCATCCTCGCCGGTGATGTTAGGATTGTCCGTCACCGTCACCAGGCCGGGAATCTTGCCCTCCAGGTTGGCGGTGATGTCACCCGTATATCGCTTGTCCATGTCTTTCGACGTCAGGCTCTGGAAAGCACCCGTCGCATTCTCGCGCTTGATGTTCTGGTAGCCCGTCACGATGACTTCGTCCATCAGATTGGCATCGGCCTGCAGCGTGATGCGCACGTATTTGGCATCCGGGGTCAGGGGAGTCCGGTTGGTCTTCATGCCGATGTAGGATATGACCAGTACCGGATTGCTTTTCTCCACCAGAATGGAGAAATTGCCATCCATGTCCGTGATGACACCCATTTCCGTGTCTTCAATGCGCACGGAAGC
>CALUOW010000195.1 GCA_944322365.1 uncultured Bacteroides sp. | reverse complement strand
TCCCTTCCTCAGGAAACTGGGGAGGGGATTCTTTTTAAGAGGAATGGAAATTGTTGGGATGGGCTTAAATATAGGAATATGGGCTAAATAGGGGATGATATGAAGAAATGACCTTAAAAATGAAATATTTCAGTCGTAAATGCTGCATTATGAGGAGAATTATTTGTATCTTTGTCGCCCGAAAATAATCTAACGTAATAATCGTGGGTAAGTTTGATAAATATGAGATAGATTTGAAAGGGATGCAAGTGGGCAGTGTGAAGCATAGTTTTGTGCTTGACAATACTTACTTTGCAGATATTGACATGCCGGATGTACAGAAAGGCAAGGTCAATGTCTCTTTGTCTGTGAAGAGGACTTCCCATGCTTTCGAATTGTCCTTTCATACGGAAGGTATTGTGATTATTCCATGCGACCGCTGTTTGGACGATATGGAACAACCTGTTGTTTCAGATGATGTGGTGCGTGTCAAATTTGGACCTGAATATAAAGAAGAAGATGAGTGGGTCGTCGTTCCGGAAGAGAAAGGAACGCTGAATATTGCTTGGTTCATGTATGAGTTCATAGCATTGGCTATCCCGATGAAGCATACGCATGCTTCTGGCCAGTGCAATAAGGAGATGACAGGTCGGTTGCATAAATATCTGCGTACTTCGGTTGATGAGGGTGAAGATGATGATTTGGCTGTGGAAGAAGGTTTTGAGATGAATAATGTTGAGAAGCCTATTGACCCGCGTTGGAATGAATTGAAGAAATTTTTAGATAACAATTAAATAGTTAAAGAAAATGGCACATCCTAAAAGAAGACAGTCTAAGACTAGAACTGCAAAGAGAAGAACTCATGATAAAGCAGTAGCTCCTACATTGGCTATTTGCCCGAATTGTGGCGAGTGGCATGTGTATCACACGGTTTGTGGCGCGTGCGGTTATTATAGAGGAAAACTTGCAATTCAAAAAGAAGCTGCTGTTTGAAACGGGCAGCACGATTGAAATTCTACTTGAATGGTGGGCGTCTAAAAAGATTTGTGGTAGCAAAACAAACCTTTTTAGACCGCTCTCGTTTTTAAGAGTTTTATAAGTAAAACCGGTTTTTGATGGAAAAAATAAATGCAGTAATTACAGGAGTCGGCGGATATGTACCTGATTACATCTTGACGAATGATGAAATCTCCAAGATGGTGGATACCAACGATGAATGGATTATGACTCGTATCGGGATTAAAGAAAGGCATATCCTGAATGAAGAAGGTTTAGGTACTTCCTATATGGCGCGCAAGGCTGCCAAACAGTTGATGCAACGCACGGGGGCTAATCCGGACGATATTGATTTGGTGATTGTAGCCACTACTACTCCCGATTATCATTTCCCTTCTACAGCTTCTATCTTGTGTGACAAATTGCGTTTGAAGAATGCCTTTGCATTCGATATGCAAGCTGCTTGTTCCGGTTTCCTGTATGCCATGGAAACGGGTGCGAACTTCATCCGTTCAGGCCGTTACAAGAAGGTCATTATTGTTGGCGCTGATAAGATGTCGGCCATTACAGATTATACGGATCGTTCCACCTGCCCTATCTTTGGCGATGGTGCTGCGGCCTTTATGCTGGAGCCTACGACGGAAGAGGTGGGCATTTTGGATTCCATTTTGCGCACTGATGGCAAAGGGTTGCCTTTCTTGCACATGAAGGCCGGCGGTTCGGTTTGTCCGCCTTCTTATTTTACGATAGACAATCATTGGCATTGCGTGTATCAAGAGGGACGTACGGTATTCAAATATGCTGTTTCCAATATGTCGGATGTCAGCGCGGAAATCGCGCAACGCAATGGCTTGGACAAGGATAATATTACTTGGGTAATTCCTCATCAGGCCAATCTGCGTATTATTGATGCCGTGGCTCATCGGCTGGAAGTGCCGCACGAGAAAGTGATGATCAACATCCAGCGTTATGGCAATACCAGTGCAGGTACCTTGCCTCTTTGCATTTGGGACTTTGAAGACAAGCTGAAGAAGGGCGACAATCTCATCTTTACCGCTTTCGGTGCCGGATTCACTTGGGGCGCCGTGTATGTGAAGTGGGGTTATGATGGACCGAAGCAGTAATTATTCTTATCCTATACAAATAAAAACGCATCCTATTGACAAGATTCGATGCGTTTTTTTGTCTTAATCCAATTACTTGAACGATTATGCACAAAGCTGGTTTTGTAAACATAGTGGGCAATCCTAATGTGGGAAAATCAACCTTGATGAATGCTTTGCTGGGCGAGCGTATTTCCATAGCCACCTTCAAGGCGCAGACTACTCGCCATCGCATTATGGGCATTTATAATACGGAAGACATGCAGATAGTTTTTTCAGACACTCCCGGTGTCTTGAAACCTGCTTATAAGTTGCAGGAGTCGATGCTGAACTTTTCTACTTCGGCATTGGCCGATGCGGACGTGCTGCTCTATGTGACTGATGTGGTCGAGATGCCCGACAAGCACGGGGATTTCATTGCCAAAGTAGCCAAGATGGATGTCCCTGTCTTGCTGCTCGTCAATAAGATTGATTTGGTGGATCAGGAGAAGCTGGTGAAGGTGGTGGAAGAATGGTCGGCATTGCTCCCTCAGGCAGAAGTAATACCTATTTCGGCCAAATCGAAGTTCAATGTGGACTATGTGATGAAACGTGTACAGGCTTTGTTGCCTGATTCTCCCCCTTATTTTGGCAAAGACCAGTGGACAGACAAGCCTGCCAGATTCTTCGTGACGGAAATCATCCGCGAAAAGATTCTGCTCTATTACGACAAGGAGATTCCTTATTCTGTGGAAGTGGTAGTGGAGCAATTCAAGGAAGATGAGAAGAAAATCCATATCAATGCTGTTATCTATGTGGAGCGCGAATCGCAAAAAGGCATCATTATCGGTCATCAAGGCAAAGCATTGAAGAAAGTGGCCACCGAAGCGCGCCGTTCGTTGGAGAAATTCTTTGGCAAGACAATTTATTTGGAGACTTTTGTCAAAGTGGACAAGGATTGGCGCAGTTCGGACAAGGAGTTGCGCAATTTTGGTTATCAACTGGATTAATAATCATATACATATATATAATCATACGACTGTGACAGTCGCAGACAAAAGAGACGATTATGGGAAATTTAGTAGCTATCGTGGGACGTCCCAATGTGGGAAAGTCTACACTGTTTAACCGCCTGACCCGTACGCGCCAGGCGATTGTGAATGAAGAAGCCGGCACTACCCGCGACCGTCAATATGGCAAGAGCGAGTGGTTGGGGCGTGAGTTTTCCGTGGTGGACACTGGCGGATGGGTAGTCAATTCGGATGATGTGTTCGAAGAAGAAATCCGCAAACAGGTGCTGGTGGCTGTGGATGAAGCGGACGTGATTCTCTTTTTGGTGGACGTGGTGAATGGGGTGACCGATTTAGACCAAGAAGTAGCCGACATCCTGCGCCGCACCCGCAAGCCCGTCATGTTGGTGGCTAACAAGACGGATAATTATGACTTGCAGTATGGAGCTGCCGAGTTCTATAAATTCGGCTTGGGAGATCCTTATTGCATTTCGGCTCTGTCCGGTAGTGGCACGGGCGAGTTGCTGGACGACCTTGTCGCCAAATTCACCAAGGACACGGGCGAGTTGTTGGACGAAGATGTACCTCGCATTGCCGTGGTGGGACGCCCCAATGCAGGTAAATCCTCCCTCATCAACGCTTTCATCGGCGAAGACCGCCACATTGTCACCGAGATTGCCGGTACTACGCGCGATTCTATTTACACCCGTTATAACAAATTCGGCTTCGATTTCTATTTGGTGGACACGGCCGGCATCCGCAAGAAGAACAAGGTGAACGAGGATTTGGAGTATTACTCCGTCATCCGCTCCATTCGCGCCATTGAGAATGCGGATGTTTGCATCCTGATGCTGGATGCCACGCGCGGCATCGAAAGCCAGGACCTGAATATATTCTCTTTGATTCAGAAGAATCAGAAAGGTTTGGTGGTAGTAGTCAATAAGTGGGATTTGGTGGAAGAGAAGACTTCGAAAGTGATGAATACTTTCGAGGAAGCCATCCGTTCGCGCCTCGCGCCTTTCACCGATTTCCCCATCATCTTTGCGTCGGCTCTGACCAAACAGCGCATCCTGAAAGTGTTGGAGGCAGCCCGTGCGGTTTACAAAAACCGTCATATGCGTATCCCTACCGCGCGCCTCAACGAAGAGATGTTGCCGCTCATCGAAGCCTATCCGCCCCCTTCCATCAAAGGCAAGTATATCAAGATTAAGTATGTCACGCAGTTGCCTAATACGCGCGTGCCTTCTTTTGTCTTTTTTGCCAACTTGCCTCAGTACGTGAAGGAGCCTTATCGCCGTTTCTTGGAGAACAAAATGCGTGAACGCTGGAGCTTGAGCGGCACGCCCATCAATATCTTCATACGTCAGAAGTAAAGCGCAACATCCATTCGTGGATAATATGAAGGAGTCAAACCTGGCAAGCCCATCCGTGGCCATGCGTCAGGTTGGACTCCTTTTCCGTTTCGATACACCTCCTTTCCAGCGGCTTTGTCTGTGTTTCCGGCGGGCTTTGAAGCTCCTTCCTGCATAGAGGTTGAATTGGCCTTTTTGCCAATAGCAAGGAAAAGTCGTCGAGACATCCGGCTTCCGCTGTCGTTATCGCACCCATGACCTGCCGGTTCAGAGAATATTTCTTCGTCTCATCAAGGCGTCATGCCGGGATT
The DNA here is from genome assembly GCA_944322365.1 of uncultured Bacteroides sp. Taxonomy (GTDB): domain Bacteria; phylum Bacteroidota; class Bacteroidia; order Bacteroidales; family Bacteroidaceae; genus Bacteroides. Next base: position 764 of record CALUOW010000195.1, on the reverse strand, counting down.
TATTCTTATATTTGCAGCGCATGGCTTCCTATGCCGGGAAGTGTTGCAAGAACCTTTAAAAACATGGCCTTATGAAAAACGAAATGCCCCAACTTCCTTATCCGGCAAACGGATTGGAACCTGTCATCAGTGCGGAAACCCTTGAATTTCATTTTGGGAAACATTTGCAGACGTATGTAACCAATTTGGCCAATCTGACCAAGGACACGGCGTATGCGCAAAAAGACATTGAAGAGATTGTAAAGGCGGCTCCTGACGGAGGAGTTTTCAACAATGCGGGTCAGGTGCTTAACCATGTATTGTATTTCCTCCAATTCACTACGCCGGGCCGAGGCGGTATGCCCGACGAAAAACTGGATGGGCTGATCCGCCGCGATTTTGGTAGCTTGGACAATTTGAAACAGAAAATGGAGGAGGCTGCCATTACCCTTTTCGGATCCGGCTGGGCATGGCTTTCTCTCGATGCCGAAGGTAAATTGCAAATCACTCAAGAGGGCAATGCCGGAAATCCGCTTCGCCGCCACTGCAAGCCCCTGCTTTGCATAGACGTATGGGAACATGCCTATTACATCGATTACCGCAACCGGCGTGCCGATTATGTGAAGAGGTTGTGGGATATTGTGGACTGGCAGGTGGTGTCCAATAGGTTATAAGGCTGGAGTCCTTACTTTTAAATAACGTGAGCTCGATATAAAAACAAACAGGGAAAAATTTCGATAGACGAAAAGAAAACTCGGAAAGCCGGCGGGAAAAACCGGGAGCTC
>CALUOW010000194.1 GCA_944322365.1 uncultured Bacteroides sp. | reverse complement strand
ATCGCTTCCATGCACTGCTCTGCCAACACGAACATGGAAGGTACCGATACGGCTATCTTCTTCGGTCTGTCCGGCACGGGTAAGACTACGCTGTCCACTGACCCGAAGCGTCTGCTCATCGGCGACGACGAACACGGCTGGGACGACGAAGGCGTATTCAACTACGAAGGCGGTTGCTATGCCAAGGTTATCAACCTCGACAAGGAAAGCGAACCCGATATTTACAACGCCATCAAGCGTGACGCTCTGCTGGAGAACGTAACGGTTGACGCTAACGGCAAGATTGACTTCGCAGATAAGAGCGTTACGGAGAACACCCGCGTTTCTTACCCCATCTACCACATCAACAACATCGTGAAGCCCGTATCCAAAGGTCCTCACGCTCATCAGGTAATCTTCTTGTCTGCCGATGCCTTCGGCGTACTGCCTCCCGTATCTATCCTGAGCGCAGAGCAAGCTAAGTACTACTTCCTGTCCGGTTTCACAGCTAAATTGGCCGGCACAGAGCGCGGCATTACGGAACCGACTCCGACGTTCTCCGCTTGCTTCGGCGCAGCTTTCTTGAGCTTGCACCCGACGAAATATGCTGAAGAACTGGTTAAGAAGATGGAAAAAGTTGGCGCCAAGGCCTACTTGGTGAACACCGGTTGGAACGGTACGGGCAAGCGCATCTCTATCCGCGACACTCGTGGCATCATCGACGCTATCTTGGACGGCTCCATCGACAAAGCTCCGACGAAGACTATTCCGTTCTTCAACTTCGTAGTTCCGACTGAACTGCCGGGCGTTGATCCGAAGATCCTTGATCCGCGCGATACTTACGCAGAAGCTGCCCAGTGGGACGAAAAGGCTAAAGACTTGGCTAGCCGCTTCATCAAGAACTTTGCTAAGTTCGAAGGCAACGAAGCAGGCAAGGCATTGGTTGCTGCCGGCCCGAAGCTCTAATAGACACATATTAGAACATTTCTAGATAAAAAGAGGGAATCCGACTCGTTCGGGTTCCCTCTTTCTTTTCAATATTCAAGGATAAACCGCTTAGTCGCCTAGGGCAGCATTCTAAGCCAGATTGCGTGAAAGAAAGCGTTCTCATGCCATCAAATCCTCGTACCAGTTTTCAAATTCTTCCAAATCGTCCATAATCCACTTTATTCTATAATTGGCCAACATCCTTGTTTCGCCTCCTACACGTTTCAGCAAGCCAAGTTCTTGAAGGCGGGAAAGGTTGTGAATATTAAAGCGATGCTACCAGGAAAACCTGTCAATGCCTTTTAGAAACTCCATCTTTAGCCTAAAGATGGACATCTGTAGGTTGAAGACGCGCATCTGTAGGTTACAGATGTACATCTTTAGGCTAAAGATGGAATTTCTCCCGTGCTTTGACAACTTATTTTCCGTGGTTTGAAGAGTTTTTCCAAGCGGCTTCCGCTTTTTATCCGTAACTTTGAGTTGCTATCGACGGGCATTCAAAGCGGGACGGCAATCAAGCCTGACGCTCCAACAATTCGACGTAACCGACATTTGCTTGGTGGAAATAGCAAATACGTTGCCCGCCCAAGGCTTCTACAGGGACGGGGGCGAACAGAGAACGATAGCCCAACCGCTCCATCTCACGGCATGCCTCGTCCAAATCGGCCGTTTCAAACCCCAAATGATAAGGCATGACCCCATTTGCCTGCCACAGTTGCGCCTCCAATGAGTCGGCCTGCAATTGGTGCACCTGCTCAATGGTGACGCTGTTTTTCTTCGTCAGGTAACAAAGTTCGACCGTCAATCCCTTATCGAAAAGGACCTCGCCGACTTGGTAGCCCAAGCGGGCAAATTGTCCGGCTGTGCTCTCGATGTCGTCCACCACATAACCAACGTGGTGCAATTCGCAATTTTCTATCATATAAAACGCTCCTATCCATTTAAAATTTGTCATAATGAATTTTCCGCTCGTTCCATTTATTCTTAGGCAAGGGCAGAGCTGCAGGATGCCCCACTAGGATAAGGTTCAGCGGGATGATGTTCGATGGGATGGACAATAAGCTGCGCAATTTATCCACACGGCTCTCCAAAGGATATATGCCCGTCCACACGGCGCCCAACCCCATGGCATGGGCTGCCAACAACAAGTTTTCGGAAGCCGCCGAACAATCCTGCACCCAATAAAGCGTGTTGTCTTCCTTGTCCACCTTATTTATATGCTCGTACAACGAGACATCGCCGCAAACGACCACGCCGATGCAGCCCTTGTTGATCATCTTCGCATAGGGCAAATGCTCCTTCATTTGCTGCTTCAAAGCCTCATCGCGCACCACGATGAAATGCCAAGGCTGCAAGTTCATCGAACTGGGCGCGGACATGGCCGCCTGCAACAGGACCTGCAAATCCTCGTCGCTCACGGCCTTATCCAAGAATTTCCTGACGGTAACACGGGTCAGGATATTGGTAATGCTTTCGTTGGGTACCATAGAGTTTATTGCTTGGGGTTTTCAAAATAAATTTTTCAATATATCCCAATGCGCCGCATCGCGCCATTCTATGCGGCATTGCGGATACAGTTTCTGCCATACTCCCGCATTTTCCTCAAATTGGCGGCGGGCAGCAAGCAATGCCGCATCGCTAAGCTGCATACGTTCAGTCGTGAAATGTCCGGCAAGGACGAGGCGCATATCCCCCTGATACGATGATAATGCTTGCGTTTGCAGAAGATGGTTTGTTTCTTCTTGGCGACGCGCATTTACCGCCTCGGATGTCCCCGGATAGTCCATGGCTATCGGCAAAGACTTGTCCCTATTGGCAAAGCTGTCAATAAGCAACAACTGCGGCTTCATCAGATTCCTGTCATCCAAGAGGGAGGCAATGCCAAGCGCCATCTCTCCACCTAGGCAGAAACCACATAAGAGCCGGACTTCACGCCCATTCAACGCTTTAAGCATGATAGAGAGGTAAGTCTCTATCGTCTGATGCCAATCCGTCATTGCATTATGCGAGAAGTATTCATGATAGGATTCGAGCACCAAGACCGAATGCGTTTTCGACAAATGTTCGGCAAGCAAAAGATAATCCGGCGCAAAGTAGGTATCTCCGCAGACGATGACGGCTACCGGTTTATCCGGATCTTCGTCTTGATGCCAAAAGCATATGGACGCCTTGCGGTGGCGCGCGATTTCCCGTATCGTCTGATAACGATAGAATGAAGAAGCCGACAATTCCAATCCCAACGCCGAAACTTCGGAAACCATCATCATCACCTGGATAGACGTAAGCCCAAGGTCGAACAGATTGGCATCCACGCTGACATGCTCCATCTGAAGCGTCTCGGCGGCTATGGCTTCGAGGATGCTTTCTTCAGAAGTAGCCGGAGCGACCCATCCATCTTCTGCCCCGGCTTCGCAAACAGGGTCGGGCAAGGCCTTCAAATCAATCTTCCCATTCACCGTCATGGGAAATTCGGCTACAAAGGCCCATCGTGCGGGAATCATGTAGGAAGGCAAACGCTCTGACAAGTAGGCTCTCAACGCCGAGGCTTGAAGCGCATCGCCTTTGCCGCCGGCAGGCAAGACATAGGCCACCAGCACCTTGTCATTGGCCGCGTCCCTTGCCTGCACCACACATCGGGCCACTTCGGGATGTTGATTCAACACGCTTTCTATTTCGCCCAATTCGATGCGGAAGCCATGGACTTTTACCTGGAAATCGATGCGGCCATGAAACAACAGGTGCCCATTGGGCAACTTCGAAACCAAATCTCCCGAACGATATAACACCAGATTCCGGTTCAAAGCGCGGTCTCGTTCAGTAGCAAAAGGATTGGGCACGAACTTAACGGCATTCAATTCCGGACGATTGATATATCCGGAAGTCACCTGAGGACCGCCGATATACAGTTCGCCCCGGACGAAATCGGGGACAAGATTCATATGCTCGTCCAGCACATAATAAGTCACCCCGACAAGAGGTTCGCCCACATCGTTCGGCAAGGTGGCGGCCTCCATCAAACAAGCCGACGAACACACGGTGGATTCGCTCGGCCCATAACCATTGTAAAACATGCGCCCCTTGCGCCAATACTCGATCACAGCCTTCGAGGTGGCCTCGCCGCCTGCCCAAATGGCCTTCAGATCAGGAAAATCGCGCTTGGGAATCTTCGAAAGGAGGACCGGCGGAATCTGGGCTGCGGAAACCTTCTGTCGTATCAACAAATCGCACAACTGCTCCAAATCCAGACGCTGGTCTTCCGTGGCGATGACCAAGGTAGAGCCATTCAACAGGGTGGCAAAAACTTCCCAAACGGAAACATCGAAACTGAGGCTGGCAAATTGCAAGACCCTCTGCCCGCTATCTGCGACAAACCGGCCAGATTGCAGCAATGTCAGCAACTGGCTATGCCTGATAGGAACGCCTTTAGGCTGGCCGGTGGTGCCTGAAGTGGAGATAATGTAAGCCAATGCGGACAGATTCGCCTCCGGACAATCGCACGCTCCTTTTTCTCCCCGCATGGATTCGGGAGAGAAACAATAAAGCTCCGACGGCAGAATAGACGACAAAGCAGAAGCCTCGTCCGTCAGAATACAACGCATGCCATAATCTTTGGCCATAAAACTTATCCGTTCGGAAGGATAAGAAGGATCCAAGTTCACGTAAGCGCCCCCGGCCCTCAATATACTCAACATCCCTATGATGGCTTGGCACTTATTTCTCATATAAATGCCTATTGGCTCGCTAAGCGGCAGTTCCTGTTGGAAATGAGAGCGATACAGCGAACGCAAGCAGCTCGCGTCTCGAACAACTTGAGAAAGAAACGCGCGATAGGTTATCGTATTCCCATCATAAACCAAAGCGGCATGATCCGGATATTCCATCGCAATCCGCTCGAACCTTTCGTTGATGGATTCCGTAAGAGGAGGAAGGCTATCCAGCTGCTTCTCGTATTTCCCGGCCAATTTTAGTTGCTTTTCGAGCGGCACCAACGAGATGGAAGACAACGCCCTATCCGAATCCGCGACAAAAGCCTGCAAAGCCGTACGCAAAGATTCGATTAGTGACTGGATTTGTTCTTTGGAGAAAATAGAATGATAGCAAATCCGCGACAAGCCTATCTTGGTCGGCTCTACTTCCAACAAGAGATCCAATGCGGAATTATGATCCAAGCGACGGAAGAAATGGCTATCGACCGAGGAAAAGGGGATAGTCAAAGAACTACTCCAACCGACAAAATTAATACCAATATTAGGTCTACCTGAGATATTTACAGCCTTCTTTTTATCCAAACAGCGAACCAACTCAGGCCATGTAAACCGTCTCAACGGCCTTAACGCTTTCCATTGCCGAACTAGGATGGAAAATAGATCCTTGGGCCGAATCATACCATCAAAATCAATTGCAAGTGGTAAGCTATTAACAAAAAAACCTATTAAATTTCTTGACTTTGTAGGTCGCTGGTTGATAGGTGTTTCTACAAAAATATCATTTTGTCCTGTACTTCGATTCAATACAAACATCCAAGCCGACAATATAAACAAGAAAGGAGTCACACCATTTTGTCGAGCTACACCATTAATCTGCTCCATCAACTCCTCACCAAGTTCAAAACTTTCGTAATCAAAAGAATAAGACATAGGAATTCCAGTATCAGAAAAGATTAACTGAGATGTACTTGAATTCATCGTCGACAACCATGAATTTAAACTTTTCTCATCAGGAACCGCCTGTTCTGACTCCATACGCTCAACAGAATCCTTCCATAAAGGCATTTCTAATTCAGGGAAAGAGCCATCAAGTTCTATCTGATCATAAATCTTACCTAGCAATGCCAAAAAGTCTACAACAGATACCGCATCAATGCAAATATGATGAAATACAATCACAAACATATAAGAAGCATCGGGAAGACTATACAACCGAACGCGTATAGGCCACTCGCAAGATAAATCAAAATCTTTTCTAGTAAATTGATCCATATCTTGCAAACAAAACTCGAACGAGCATGAAAACTTATCAAAAATAAGGTTTCCAGTATTAGCTGTCTCAAAGTAGAAATTCTGTTGCTCGTCTTCCACCAAGACACTATGCATAAGTTCTGCCGAATGTACCAAATAAGAGAAAGCCTTTTCTAAGTTATCCGCATTTAAATTATCAGATAAACGAAAACTTAACCCTAAATTATAGTAATCAGAAGAATATAAACCTGCATATCTCCATAAGTTTTCTTGGTAGCGATTCAATCGTAATTTCATAATTGCTCATTTAATCTTTGTTGAAAACATATCGTATAGTCCCTAACAAGCTAAATCCTTGCTGAATATAAGGAACAAAAGTGCTTCCGCCTTGATAATAGGTCTTGTTAAACAAATTGTATGTAGCCAATCCTAACTCCACATTCCGATAACGATAGCGAACGCCGGCATTCATGGTAAAAACAGCCGGCAATTGATTATCCATATCAACTACCGTATGGCCTCCTATCAACACATGATCAATAGGAGACAGCTGTTTTCCCGTCAACCTGCCTGTGGCATAAGCCTCAAGGTTATGATTCGTACGTTTGATGATATGGCCATTCAAGGTCATATTCATAAACCAATTAGGAACATTATATATCCGACGGCCCGACAAGTTATAATTCTCCCCCTCTAAAGCAGACTGATAAGTCAAGTTAAAATTGGCCATCCAGCGGGATTGCCGGTACTGCAAAGAGTTCTCCCAACCAATTGTCCTCAACTTACCGGCATTGATATATCTAGGTTCATTGCCTTCTGCCGTCTGATCCCGGTAAATCAATCCCGTCAGATTATTATAGAAAACAACCGTATTATAGCTTAATCCTTGTATCGGCTGGTAATCAAAGCTGGCTTGAATAGCTTCCATATCTTCCGGGGCCATGTCTTCCGGACCTTTATAGGACGGCGACTGGTTATAACGATAAAAATAAGGAGCATCTACAAACGAACGCCCGTAATTCAGTTTGATGCTCATCTTATCATTAGGCATATAAATCAACGAAATACGCGGAGAAAGCGAAGTCTTTACATCTCCATTTACCCGTTTCTTGATGTCATAACGGGCACCGGCATTCAATACCCATTTATCATTAAAATAATGCTTCAACTGTATTAAAGGAGAATACATTGATTCTGACCCTAATTGAACAGGATTTGTTGGCCAATGCATCGTTATATCTGTAAAATTATCACCAATTAATCCTTCTGCACCATACAAATGCATATATTCCATCTGCATCCCCAACAATATATTGCCTTTTCCCAATCGGCCCAATTTTGAATAATTATAATTCGCTAAAGCAAGTCCTCCTACTGAGTATTCAGACCAGTTCATAACTTGAAAAGGAGAATAGTTTTTTACACTATCCCCCACAGCTGTGCCTTCTACTCCATCTCCAATTATTGAATATTGGCTACTTTTATTTAAATCAAAATATGCAGTAATACCGATATTCCAACTTCCCAACTCATCAGAATAAGAAAGTCCGGCATGAGTAAAAGACATACCATGCCCAGGCCCATCAGCATTAATAACCCTATATTCATCATAATCATACAATGCACCCATTGAACTATATACATCCGCATACACAGGAACCTTCTTCCCATAACGCTGATTAAAAATCAATGCCAATTTCCACCACTTGAAGTTAAAGCCGAAATCATACGATGGCAAACGATTGTAAGCCTCCACCCAAGCATATCCATCGTGCGGGTTGGTTCCGATAGCTTCTTGTGCAGGCACAAAACGCTTCTGCCCATCCGAAGCATAGATTGAACCCCATGCCATAAAGTCCATATCCATGAAGCGTTTCCCGAACAATATGCTGCCTTTCTTCTGTCCGAAAGTTCCAAATCCAACCGAGACATCCACTCCGTTGACATCCAAACCGTCTTTGGTAATCAGATTGACAACAGCCGTCAAGGCTACATTTCCATAAAGAGAAGAAGCAGGACCGCGCAAGACTTCTATCCGTTTGATCTTCTCCAAACTTATGCTGTAATCTGGAGCCGCTTTGTTGGTCACTCTGGCATTCATACGTTGGCCATTCAACATGATTAATATTTTCTCCTGCCCTGCCGAATACACGCCATGCATGGCAACATTCACTTCATTGGGACTTTCCACGGAAGTTACTCCCGGGACGTATGCCATAAGGACATCTTTCAGGTTGCGCGCGCCAATCGCTTTGATCATCTCCTCCGTAATCAACGTGACAGGCACCGGCGCCTCCTCCACAGACTCAGCCTGTTGCGATGCCGTGGTAATGGTGGTCTTCTCGCCTTTCTTCAAGCGCCCTATCAAATCCGAAAAACGCAACGGGTCATGTATCGTCACGTTATAATAAGGATCTTCCTTCAGAAGTGCCGTAGCAAATCGTTCGGCTTCAGCTTGTTCATCTTTTCCTAGATAACACAACGACATCAAACGATACGCGCTGACTTTTAATGCTTTGTTGAAACTATCCATGTTTTCATTCAACAAACGGATGGAAGCATCAAAATGCCCTATGTCGTATTCGCTTTCGGCTTGCATATATACCTGCAGCAAGTCGCTTTCTTCTTGCGCCCGGACAACAGATGACATCAGAAGAAAGAATATAAACAACCATGCCTTCATTCTTTCACCGGTATTATAAGTGAAAATGTAGTGAATTTGCCTTCTTCCGAATCAAACTCTATACGTCCGTGATGTTTTTCTTCTATGATATTCCGCGTGATATACATGCCCAATCCGGTGCCTTGTCCGGTGGGCTTCGTAGTGAAAAACGTATCAAACAGGCGTTGCTTCACTTCCTCGCTCATACCAGTGCCATTGTCCGTTATCGCAATGACCAATTCTTTGCCCCGGCGAGCCACCTGAACGGAAACTGTTGGCTTATAATCAGGCAAGTCTTGTTGCGACTTCTCCCACACGGCATAGCAAGCATTGTTCATGACATTCAGCACGGCGCGGCTCAAATCTTGAGGAATCACCGACTGAAGGGGAATGCCTTCTTCATAATCCTCTTCTATCGAAATATTAAAATTCTTCAAGTTGGCGCGCATGGCATGATAAGAAAGCCATACATATTCCTTCACCAGCTTGCATACATCAGTCGGAATCCGTTCGTCCTCCTTTCCGCGCGAGTATAGCAATATGTTTTGAATGATACTGATAGCACGTTCGCCATGCTCTTTGATTTTCTGAAGATTTTCGTTCAGATTCGCCATGATGTCACGAATATCTTCCATATCGTCATCAGCGATTTTATCTTCATTCGCATCCAAATCTTCTTCAAGATCTTTGATCAAACCGTCTGACAACTTGCTAAAATTGATTACAAAGTTCAACGGGTTGCGAATTTCATGCACAATCCCCGCCGTGAGCAATCCCAATGTAGCCATCTTTTCCTGTTGCTTCAACTGGTTTTGCAAACTTTCCACTTGCTGTTTCTGTTGTTCTATTGTCTCCATATCTTGAAGTTTTTATTGATTATTCCTTATTTAATTACTCTCTGGCACTTCGTCTTCTTCCTGTTTCTTCGAGTTGCCCGAATGATGATGGATAGGGATGGATATAACAAACTCCGTATATTCATCTTTCGTTGATTGCACGGTGATATTGCCCCCATGGTTCAAGATAATTTCCCGGCTCAAATACATACCCACTCCCACAGCTTCCGCCGTAGTCTTGGTCGTAAAGAATGGGTCAAATACCTTATCGATGATAGAGGATTCAATGCCAATGCCGTTATCGTAAATGCTGACTTTCGCCACATTATCCCCCGCATCGGCAGATACGCTCAACCTCAGCATGGGTTCAAATAGTTTTCCTTGCTGGGATTTCTTCCGAAGCGCGTAGATACTATTCGCCAACATGCTCATGACGGTTTTGCTAAACTGATCCGCATCTACTTCCGCCACAACAATTTCATCTTTGCCGGGCGACTCTACCTGAATGCGGCATTGGGCAATATCCTCGGCATAATACGAATGAAGCATCTCGATGTTTTTACGGCAAATAGCCGCGATGTCTTTCAAAACCATATTTCCTCCACGCTCTTTCAACATCTCTTCCATGGCTTTCAGGATACGCGTCGTGTTCAGGCCGTGCTCTTCGATCTTTTGCAGGTTGGTATTCAGCATATCAAGCGCATCCATGGAGTCTTCGTAAATATCCGAAGTCATATTCTCTTGGTCGTCATCCAAATTGTCTTTCAAATCTTTCACCAATCCAATGCTCATATGCGAGAAATTATTCACATAGTTCATCGGATTCAAGATGCGATCCACCAATCCTTTGGTCAGAGTTCCGACCGTAGCCATCTTCTCCTGACGGATAAGTTGGTATTGCGCCTTGCTCAAATCATCCAAAGCGACTTCCAGCTTCTTTGATTTTTCTTCAATTTCATCTTTCTGCTGGCGCAATTGCGACGTACGCTCTTCCACGATGTTCTCCAAACGCATTTTCTCTTTCAAGAGGCGACGCATACGCCATTTTATCAGTTGCTGGATGCCTAATGCCAATGCGGCAATATATAACAAAATGCTATACCAACGCATATAGATGGGATAGCGGACGGTCATAGGCAAGGACAAAGCCTCCGTGATGCGTCCATATCTGTCTCGCGCCATCACTTGAAAAGTATAATGCCCGGCCCTTGGATTGGCGAAGCGGGCAGAAGTTTCCGCACTCCAAGCCGACCATGGGGCGTTTTCGTTCAAGCGATAAGAATATTCCACCTTGCCCAGCGTCGTGAACATGTCTGAAGAAAAAGACAGGCGTATATCCCGTATGCCGCTATCGAACGACATGCCGTCAAATGGAAGAGAAGCCGCCAACTGGTCGCCCTCATCAAATCCGCCCCAGACAACCGAATCATTGTCTATGACCACACGCCGGATATATACGCGGGGAGTTTTAGAGAAATCCGGTTCCTCCATCGCCGCATCCCAATGAATAAGCCCGAAGTTTCCTCCCATCCATACATTATTATGATTGACTTCGATGGTCCCTATTGTCAAATCGTAGATGGGATGCAAAAGGGTATTCAAGCGCAAACTATCTTGCGTATCAGCATACACGTACAATTCTTTGCCCTCATTGTTGGTGCCCCAAATCCGTCGGTC
>CALUOW010000193.1 GCA_944322365.1 uncultured Bacteroides sp. | reverse complement strand
AAGCGCAAACTATCTTGCGTATCAGCATACACGTACAATTCTTTGCCCTCATTGTTGGTGCCCCAAATCCGTCGGTCAGATTCGGGATAAACAAACTGGGGATATTGATTCTCGGATACCCTCGAAGAACGATTCTTCAATTCGACCAACTTGCCTTCTTCCCTATCCCACCTGAACAAGCCCACATGGCTCAACACGAAGATACTCCCATTACGATGGTAAAGCGTATTGTTGAATCCGTCTTGGTCGCCTTTGGCATTCATCGGAATCACTTCGGAAAACTTCGAACGAGCCTTTCCACAACGAAAGACTTGTCCGTAGATATTCCTCACCCACAAGATATTATCAACATCCAAATAGAAATAGGTAGCTTTCTCGATGATATTGACTTGGCTCCTTTGCCCCTGCCGGACATAATACACGCCGTCCACTTCGCCCGTATAATACGAGCCATCCCCGCAAACGTAGGTAGAAAGGGTGTGATTGCTTGTGATTTGTTGCACCTGCTTGCCACGGATTACATACAATCCTCCTGCCGTAGCGGCGTAGACATTGCCCAACGAATCTTGTTGGAGTTGCCAGCAAGCATGCTGAATAGGCTCGACTGCTTCGAAGGTATCGCCCGCTTTATAAAACAGACCTTGCAAAGTGCCCGCATAAAGTCCATGCTCGGTATCGCAAATGGATTGCACCTCGCCTACCAAGCCTTCACTTGCCTGAAAATAAGTATAAGCCGTGCGGACATTGACCAAGAAAAGGCCATTATCCGTAGCCCCCCACACATAGCCCCATGCATCGGCATAAAGGCTATTGACATTGTTGTTGCAAAGCCCGTCCCGCTCTGTCAGAGTATAGACTTCGCCTCCTTCCTTATCCAGCATGACGAAACCTTTTCCTGCCGTTGCCAACAATTGAGAGCCGTCGGCCAATGTCAATCGCTTGTTCACGAGGGTTCCTTTGTAATATTGCAACTCATCGGACGTATCCCGCTCTATCACAAAATCACGCATGGAGTCGTCTTCCACGTCGACACCTCCAATTGAGGTCTCTACGCATATTTTGCCGTCCTTTTCCCAGATATCCGTCACCTCCCCCAAAAAACCTTGGTTGTTTTTCGAGAAGATCAATTGCAACTCCAATTCGCCATTCCGACCCGCAACCAAATACCCGAACAGGTTGTAACCGCCCACCCAAATCCGTCCGTCGCCATCCTTGAACAATTTGGTGATGCGGAAAATCCCAGGGACATGAATCGTATGCCATTCGGTTTGATCATAATACAACAAACCCTCAAAGTTGGCCACATAAACCCGCCCGCGCTCGTCGCTGACCACATCAAAATTACGGTTATGGGCATGATAGTCGGAAGGAGCATAGTTGACAAAGAAGGGCAAGCCATCTTTGGCCTCCACCAACCCGGCCAAGGACCATAATATCATCATCAAACTCAGGATATACCGTTTCATCGCCATTATTCTTTAGTATTAAACAACTTCATATGCCGGCGGGGGACATTGCGCCCTACGTAATAAATCCACTCGTCGTCGGTAAAGTCGCGCTTCAGTTTCTTTTGGATAAGAGCGGCCATCGCGTCGGGAGAAATCATAATCCGCGACACGGCTCCCGACTCATCGCCCGCCCATATCGTCTCGTCCGTAGACAGGCAGAAACAATGCACCCACGAAGCAAACGTCTTGAGCGACACGGCTTCTTTCTTGCTGGCATTGATATTCCACAAAGAAATGCTGCAATCGTAACTGGACGAAAAAAGATTATGCCCGCTAAACCCAAGTTGCGTGATGCGCGAACGATGTCCCACAAGCGAATTGAATATATTGCCAAAATCGTCCACCATATAAATCGTGCCGTCTTCCGTGCCCAAAGCGCCTATCCTCAATTCATCCGACCAGGCAAAAGCTGTCACATGCTCTTTGTTCAGACGTTCTTGCGGCACCAGTTCTTCATGGGGGACCAGGCTCCACAACCCGCCTTCCTTGCCGAAAAACAACCAATGCCCGTCTTTCTCGCCCATGGCGGTAAGCGCCTCCGGGAAAAGAATGGTTTTCACTATCCGACGACCGTCCGTATCATACAAATACAAAGCCGTGGCCGACGCCAGAAGCAGCTTCCCGTCTTCAAAAGGCGCCACCCTCATCCACCCCTTTGGCTCGGGCAAAAGGATGGTTTGGTTCGACCCGCCGTCCGCGACCAGCAATTTGCCGTCGTAGGAAAGCGCATATATAATGCCGTCCGCATCCTGCCACATATCCCTGAAGCTATAGGCAGGATCGCTAAACAATAACCGGTTATCAACAAATCCCCCTTCGTATCGCCATCTGCGCAACTCGCCATAATTGCTGGCCGAAAGATAAGCATTGGCCTCATCCTTGGCGGGGACGATTCTCGTGACCCCGCCTTTGTGCAAGTTCCTTGTGACAAAACTTTCGCTACTTTGCCCCAACGCATCGAAAATGACCGGCTGGTAGACATCGCCCTTATACTCCGAAGTATATTTCCACGACGCATAAGCGAGCAAGGCCGCCACTTCCTTGTTGTCCGCCCGGTATTGCACGCTGGACAGCAAAGCCAAGGCACGCCCCAAGGCCACGTTGCTCAACGTGTCTGCCACATTCCTGGCATACACTGCCTGGCGCTGTTGCTGGATGGCCAACTCGCGTTGCTTCTCGGCCATGTTTCGCGCCTCAACGACATTGCGCGCAAATTCCTCGGCCTTCTGTTGCTCTTCTTCCGCGCGGGCACGCATCTGTTCGGCCACGCCCATTTGGAAGACAGCCTCTTCGCGTTGTTTTTCCGAAATATCCTTCTGCTGGTAGGCAATGTCCTCCATCTGCTTGCTGATGCGCTCCACCACATAGGATTGGCCTTCCTTCTCCTTGTATTCCTCCAACTGCGCGCGCAAATCATCCATCTGCCGCGACAAGCCAAGGTTAAGATAAACCAACACGACCGCCACGACTGCCAGCAAGGCACTCAGGATATGCCAAAAATATTTCTTCACTCTGAACTTCACAACTTCTATCATTTAACGAGGCCGGAAAGCAGCCTCCATCAATAAGAAAAAAACACCTTGCCCGCCGGAAAAACTTCGCAAGTCCACCGGAAAACCCGCCAAAGTCCTAGATAAAGTTTAAACGCAGCCTAAGTTTATAAAAACGCACCGTACGTTTATAAAAACGCAACCTAAGTTTATATAAACGCAGCCTAAGTTTAAACTTTATCCACGGCCTTGCCGTTTTTTTCCCGTACTTTGAGCGGTTTTCCCGGCTGCATTGCCGGGAAATCCGGCATCAACAGCCTGCCAACGCTTTCAGGATTTCAGAAGCCAGCAGATAGCAATGTCCGCCGGTGCGGGCCGAAACCAAGTCGCCATCGACCACCACATCCCGGTCGACATAATCGACGCCATAATTCTTCGCATCGCCCAGCAGGTTGTTATGCACGGTCATCTTCCGCCCCTTCACCAACTCCGACACCGGCGAGAGCAGCCACAAACCATGGCAAATCACGCCCTTGATGATGTCCTTGCGGGCAAAGACCTTCTGCAAGAACACGCAGGCAGGAGGCAGCTTGGCCACATCTTCGGTATAGCGGAGACGATCCGACACCATGCCTGCCGGCACAATAATCGCAGCATAATCGTCGAGAGCCTCGTCGTCAAGGGCTTCAAAACTCTCGTTGCAATAGAAAGGCGCCCTGAACTCATGGCCGCTGAATGTGATTCCGTCATTCCCCCACAAGCGAGAAAGGAAATGGACTTCATACCCCGCTTCCTTGAAACGGAATTGGTAATAGAAAATCTCATTCTCGTAAAAATCGCTTTCGATGAGGATTCCTATCTTATTTTTCATCGTTCACACGTTTTTTTATGGTTAAAATATTCTCATTCTCCACCCGCTTATACAAGACTTCGTCCATCATCTGCAGCGTGAGGAAAATGCCTAATCCGCCTATCTGACGTTCTTCCAACGGCAAGGAGACATCGGGCATGTCCCTCTCCAACGGATTGAACGCAACGCCCCCGTCGATGAAACGGAGCACGATGCACCCGCCTTCCTTTTCAATCAGGATCTTGAGATAACCTTCCGCCCCGTCGGGATAAGCGTAGCTCACGATATTCACCACCAACTCCTCGCACACCAGATGAATGGCATACAATTCGTTAGGGCATGATGCCACCTCCGACGTGCGGAGGATGGCATCAATGATCTCTTCCGCCCTACCGGCAATAGGTTGGAAACGCAGTTCTTTCATGACAGGGCAAATTACTTGCTGATGAAAGTGATGTAATTCTGCAAACCGGTCATTTCGAAGACGCTGCGGATCTCGTTAGCGCAATTGACAAATTCGATGACAGGATTTCCGCCCAACTTCTGTTTGGCAAAGATGATGGTGCGGATGCCGCTGCTGGCAATGTAGGTCAATTGAGTGGCATCGAAAACGACCTTCTCGATGCCTTGATCCTTATATTTGTTCAGCTCTTCCATCAAGGCAGGAGCATTGCCTGTCGTCAGTTGTTCGCCAAGAACGATTGTCAGCACGTTACCTTCTTGCTTGACTACAAATTGATTATCCATAATCGTATTGATATTTTTAATGATTAAACAAATTATCTTTCTGATTGCTTCCCTACCAGAATCATCATCGAGCGAGGACCTACCAAGATCTCCTGCTGATTGTCCAACAGGTGCTCTTCGCCCGGCTCGCAGATGTCGTCAGGAGCGGCCATTTCCGTATTGGCAAATACATGCCACGACATGCCTTCGGGCAGTTGCGGAAGTTCGAATCCGTGCATATCCCAGTGCATATTCATGGCTACATAGATAAAGTCGTCGGGCACGCCGTCCGTCTCGGCATACCGGCCATTCAGCATGAAAGCAGCCGTCAGGTTGTTGTATCCGCTCTCCGGTTGCCATGCCTTCACCCCATGCCACGAGAAATCGGGGTATCCCAAATTGCGGTAATCGCAATGCCCCAGATGATACTCGTAACGCAACACCTTATGCGCCTTGCGGAATTGGATAATCTTGCGGAAATAATTGTAAATGTCCGCATTCTTCTCCAAATTCGTCCAATCGAGCCACCCGATTTCATTGTCTTGGCAATAAGCATTGTTGTTGCCGAATTGGGTATTGCCCATCTCGTCTCCGGACAACACCATCGGGATGCCTTGGCTTACCATCAACAACGAAATGGCATTCTTAATCTGCTTATGGCGCAAGAAGTTGATGCCGGGATCATCGCATTGGCCTTCCCAACCGCAATTCCAACTATTGTTATTGTCTTCGCCATCGCGGTTGTCTTCGCCATTCGCTTCATTGTGCTTGCCATTGTACGACACAAGGTCCATCAGCGTGAACCCGTCGTGGGCAGTAATGAAATTCACGCTCGCCTTGATGCCCCTATTTTGGGAAGCATACAAGTCGGCCGAGCCGGCAATGCGCTCTTTCACGTCGCCCAAGACATGTTCGTCTCCCTTCAGGAAGCGACGGATGCTGTCGCGGTATTTTCCATTCCATTCCGCCCAACGTCCCCACGAGGGGAAGGCGCCTACCTGATACAAGCCGCCGGCATCCCATGCCTCGGCAATCAGTTTGGTCTTGCCCAGGATAGGATCGTGAGCCAACGACTCCAACAAAGGCGGATTGGGCATGGGATAGCCGTTTTGATCACGCCCCAAGATGGCAGCCAAATCGAACCGGAAACCATCGACATGATAATCCGTCACCCAGTAGCGGAGGCTTTCCACAATCATATCGCGCACATTCGGATTGTTGCAATTCAACGTATTCCCGCATCCGCTGAAGTTGAAATAATAACCATCGGGCGTCAGCATGTAATACGTCTTATTGTCGATGCCACGGTAGGAGATGTAAGGACCATTCTCGTTGCCTTCGGCCGTGTGGTTGAACACGACGTCCAATATGACCTCGATGCCATTCGCATGGAGCTGCTTGATGAGGTTCTTCAGCTCATCCACCTGCATGCCGAAGCGGCCGGTAGACGCATAGGCTGCCTTCGGGGCAAAAAAGCCTACATTGCTATACCCCCACACATTATAGAGCATGTGTCCATCGACAGGAGAAGGTTTGCTGTTTTCAAACTCGTCGAACTCATGAATAGGCATAAGCTCCACGCAATTCACGCCC
Source organism: uncultured Bacteroides sp. (assembly GCA_944322365.1). GTDB lineage: Bacteria > Bacteroidota > Bacteroidia > Bacteroidales > Bacteroidaceae > Bacteroides. The sequence continues at coordinate 24,813 of CALUOW010000193.1, read as the reverse complement.
AACTCTTTCAGGTAAGGAATCTTCTCGACAATGCCGGCAAAGGTTCCCGGATGCTGCACATGAGCCTCCGCGCCGCACGTAAAGTTGCGAACGTGCATTTCATAAATGACCAGCTCGTTCACAGGCGTCTCCAGCGGGAGGTCGTCTTCCCAATCGAAGTCATCGCACACGACACGGGCACGATACTGATAGGCATTATTCCAATCCGGCTGCGCTCCCCACACGTCACGCCCGGCAATCAGCTTGGCGTATGGATCCATCAATATCTTTGTCTTGTCAAAACGATGTCCTTCTTGCGGATTCCAAGGGCCATCCATCCGATAGCCATATTCGATATCCTCGAAATCCAAATCGAACACCATCATGGAGAACACGTTTCCCATCTTGAACTCCTTCTGGAAAGGTATTTCCACAAATGGTTCGGGCTCATGATTATGGAAAAGAACCAACGTGCAGGCAGTGGCATATCGCGAATAAACTGAAAAGTTCACAGCATTTCCCATCACAGTAGCACCGAAAGGATACGGACGTCCTGTGCGCAATTTCAGTCCCTTATACTCATGCGTCGGAAATAAATCTACTCGCTGCATATGCTCAACCTATTTGATTTCGACAATCTTCCACCGTATCGAAATATTTGAAGAAATGCTCGAATCCGGTGATACTCATCACTTCCCTTACTTCTTTGGAGACCCCTACCAAATACACACACAAGCCATTAGCTGCCGCTACTTTATAAGCATACAACATAACACGCAATCCGGCGCTGGACACATACGTGCATCCCGACAAATCCAAGATGACGCTCTTGTTGCTATCTAGAATGGACAGAATGGATTGCTGCTCGTCCTTGCTGGAAGAAGCATCCAATACTGGGCCTACTTTATGAACTTCTGCATCCATCATTCTCAATCTTTAGGAGTAATAACCACTTTCACCTTCGGACGATAGTCTACTGCGGGCAACTGAACCGTCAGTTGGTCGGCATCGAACTTAGTCCATTCCTTATCGTCAATCCAGACTTGGGTCAGCTTCACGCTACCCTTCGGCAGGATATCCGGCTGCACACGCAAGATATTGTCCTTGAATCCATTGACCTGAGGCTTGAAGTACAAGGTCAGCGGCTTCTTCGTATTCATCAGGTTGGTATAAGTAGCTGCCAGGTATGCCAGCTCTACCGAGTGGTATGCGCTCATGGAGTGGCTGCCTTTCTTACGCTCGGTTCCCAACAGATAAGGCAGGCCATTGGCCAACACGTTGAAGTAAACGGCGCCATCCTCATGGTCCAAGAAGTAGGTGTTATAGAATGCAGCCGATTCGCGTGCATACTTCAGATATTCTTCCTTGCCATAAATGCCATACAAGATTTCGTATGCCAAGATGGCCTGTTCTTGTTGCCACCACGCTTTCCGGTCGTGCCATGCAAAGCGATAATATTCCTGGTTGCCGTGCAGGCGACGCTCCATCACGTCATACCAACCGCCGCGCTGCACATCCATGCCGACTTGAGGCATCACCTCGGCGATGTGCTGGGCAAATTCTTCATACGACTGCTTCGGGCAAATGCTGTTGATACGCATCAAGTTCCATGCAATCTTCAGGTTGTGGCCGACGACGGCACGGTCTTGCTGCCATCCCCACTTCAAATCGTGGCTCCAGTCGTCCATGAAGCGTTCGTTGACAAACGGGCTGTTCTCATAATCGGGGAAGTGCTTCGTAATCGTATCGGCCGTATATTCCAAGAAATCTTTATACTTCTTCTCCTCGGTAGCCAGATACAAATTGATCAGATAGGCAGGCGCATGGTCGCCCACGGAGTTCCAGTTCTTACGCATACGGTTGGGACCAAGGCTGGGGCTGTCCGGGCTCAGCAAGACGGGATCGATGTGCGAATAATATCCCTCGCCCTTCTGGTCTTTGAAGAAACGTTCGAAAAGGTCGATGGTCAGCTCGGCATCGCGCAAGATGGAGGGATCGCCATTGACGCGATATGTCTGGATCGGGCCGGCCAATGCATAAATCTGCTCGTACATCGGGATGGCATCGTAGTCGTCGCCAAACTCGGAAGTGAAGATTTTCTTCTCCTTGTCTCCATCAATATCAATGCCATGATACCAATAAACCACATTCTCGTCCACGTCGTAGAAGCGCATGTGCTTCTTCAGGTATTCCACGCCCTTTTCGGCTGTTTCCAAGAAGATGTCTTCGCCGGTCAACATAAAGGCGGATGCCATGCCGTAGATCATACGGGAAATCGTATCGGTCTCTTGGCGGAAAGAATTCACTTCGCGCTTGCCGCTCAAGCTGACGGAAGTGCGGTATTTTTCGTAATCGATGTCCCCATCGCCGAATTGGGCGCGGACAAAGAAGTTACAGATGCTCTTGGCCTGATTGATCCACCAATTGGATTCCTCGAAGCGGAACTTGCCCGGTTCTCTTTCAGGGAAGTCAATCTGCTTTGCCTCGAATGCGTATTGGCCATCGTGCTGGGGATAGAAAATGCCAAATACAAAAGCCATGCGACCATCCTGGCCCAACAGCGTGTACATATTGCCCGTGGCATCCTGATAGGGTTCGTCCAGATTGCGCATCAGACGGGCAAACGTCGTATCCGTCAAAGACACGGGAAACGAACGGCCATCGCTTGTGGTCAACGTAAAACACTTCTCGCTTTCCTTGAAATCACTTACATATCCAGCTATCAGATCTGTAAATTCAAACTGCATCTTGTCAGCAGGCTTGAACACTTTAAAGTTATCTTTCATAAATACAAAAATTAGGGTTATTCTATTATTACGATTCTGTCTTCATTCTTATCGCCGTCATTTCAGCCGCTTAATCACCAACATGGTTATATCGTCGCTTTGCGGCTCGTTGCCGACAAAGTCGTTCAAGTCCTCCAAGATGGCTTCGGATATCTCTTGGCTGTCGGCGCCGGGGACACTCTTCAGGGTCTTCTCCAACCCGCTTTCAGAGAACATCTCGCGCTTCTCGTTGAAAGCCTCCGTCACCCCGTCGGTATAGAGGATAAGCGCATCGCCCGGGGCAAGCGTCAGAGAAGAATTGGTGTAGACAAAATCGTCGAACACGCCTACGATGAAGTTCTTGGAAAGCGGCAACGGCTCCACCGTATTGTCCCTGCGCAGCAAGTAAGGAGGATTATGGCCGGCGTTGGTATAATCCACCTCGCCTGTCCGGCAATTATAGATGCCATAGAAGACGGTGACGAACATCGAATCCAAACTTTCGTTGCACAAAAGTTTGTTGACGTAGTTGAGGCACTCGTTCGAGGGGATACCCCGGATGCCTGTGGCGCGCAGCAATGTCCGGCTGACCGCCATGAACAACGATGCCGGCACGCCCTTGCCCGACACGTCGGCAATCACAAAACCGATGCGGTCGTCATCTATCTGGAAGAAGTCATAGAAGTCGCCTCCCACGTCTTTCGCAGGGGTCATCGAAGCAAAGATGTCCACCACGTCTGCCAACGGGGGGAAAGGCGGGAACTTCCGGGGCAATATGGCCTGCTGAATCTCACCGGCCACAGCCAAATCATTCTTGATGGATTCCAGCTGGTTGTGTTCGTTTTGCGACTCGCGGACAAAGTTGATTTGCTCGATAGCCTTCTCGATGGTGCGGGAAAGGTCGTCCAAATCAATGGGTTTCGTAGCAAAGTCGAAAGCGCCATTGTTCATGGCCGAGCGGATGTTGTCCATGTCGCCGTATGCCGACACCATGATGCACTTCAGGGCAGGATTCCTCAACTCGTTGATGCGGGTGAGCAACGTCAATCCGTCCATTTCGGGCATATTGATGTCGCTCAGGATGATGTCGAAGTCTTTCTGCTCCAACACCAACTGCAAGGCCTCCAATCCATTGTGGGCAAAGGTAAACTCGTATTCGCCTTTGCGAATTTTCCGGCGGAAATACTGGGTGAGCAATATCTCCAGGTCCTGTTCGTCATCTACGCTTAAAATCTTTATTGCCATTTGTATATAGTTCTTTAGTGAATGATTGTCCGCAACCGGCCTTTTGCTTTCGTCCGGCCAAAAGAATCGTCTCAACCCGTTTCATCGCCAATGCAACGCCGTTCCAATACGGATGGAACCAAGTTCCAGTATGGATGGAACCAAGTTCCAATACGGATGGAACCAAGTTCCAGTACGGATGGAACCAAGTTCCAGTACGGATGGAACGAAACATATCCTTTCAGCCGGAAGCTACGGCCTCTTGCAGATTTCATCTTCAGTTTATACTTATATCCTCATCTTCAATCGTGCACAGGACGGATGGTGCGTCCGCTTGCGCGGGTGAACTGGTTGCCCAACGAGTAGGATTGGGGGTTGATGAACAAACCCTCGGCCCACATGTCGCCGGCATCGTCCAAATCCGAACTCCAATAGAAGCCGCGCATATTCACAAACTCCTCGGCCGTCTGCCACATCGTCCCTGCCATGGGAAGAATGATGCTATTGCCATTCGGCCCGGTGATGGTGTATATCTTCTGTTCGCCCACCGTGCCTGCCGTCCATGTGCATTGCTCCATCAGTTCCTCAATCTCGTCCACCGTAGGCATTCTCCAGCCATCGCCCAGCAGCTGTGCAGCGGCATCATCGGCCTCGTCCAGGCGCGTTTTGTCATCGGGCGTCCCATATTCGCCATCCGTGCAATATTTGGTCAACGTCTTGGGAGTGCCGTTGCAATGCGCATAGTTGGTGAAATCATAAAATGCTTTCGGCAGGCTTTCTCCCCAAGCATAGAGCAACCCGGCTTGTTCAGGCATGGAAGTACCCAAATTCGTCCGCGCCCATTTGACGCCGGACGTAAGCCCCAAGTCCACCATCTCCAGCGAAAGGCGGTCGCCCGGTATCACTGCACGCACGCAATGGCCCATGGCGCGCTTTCCTTCTTTCCAATTCGTAGCACTGGGCGAGAAAGAGAGCCCATCGGCATACGTGCAACTATTCCCGCAAAGCGTGGAAGCCCAATAATAAGCCCCCTTGCCGGCATAGAGCAAATTCGTCCCTTGCATGGCGCCCACAGCCGGGAAAGAGATTTGCGCCCCGTTCAGCTTGCTGGTGCCGACAAACACGAAAGTGCCGTCTTCGGCTTCGGTGGTCTCCCAAGTGCAATTATCATACAGTTCTTGCCACTCGCTCCACGTCGGGGTGCACCAATCGCCCCCCCAATTGGCATGGGCGGCATCGTCTTCGGGCTGCAACTTGAATACGCCATCGATAAACCCGCCATCGCCGCACAAGGCTGCGGTAGAATATTTGGTCAATGTGCTATCCGCGCCGGCCGCATATTTGTAAGTCGCGCTCGAATAAGTGCTCTTCGGCTGCGTTTCGCCCCACGAGAAGAAAGGCGAGCCATTGACTTCGACATCCGACGTGGCCCACAATGCTCCCGAAGGCAAGCCCAAGTCCACATATTCATAACCTTCGTGCAGGTTATCATTGTCAGGAACCGTGTTTTCTTCCTCATCGCACGAAACGTAAAACAACGACATCAATGCGAAGATTATTCCAATTTGCTTTTTCATTTCATTTCAGTTTTTCTATTATACACATAATTCATTACTTTTCTTCAAGCGGCTTCTTTGGAAGAGTGTAGGTGAACGCCAAAACCAAGAAACCTATCACCACCGTAGTGATGGCCGACACGACAAAACGCATACGCAAATCGCCCTCGCTCATCCCGCTGACAAACAAATCGGTGTAGAGCGGCGAGATGAACTGCCCCAACTGGGCCACGGACATAATGATGGCCACGCCCAACGTGCGTTGACGCGGAGTGACGATGCGAGGCAGATAGAGGGATATGGGCGGCAAGGCAAAACCACCTCCCAAACCAACCACCAAACAGCCCACCAACAAGAGGCCGTAGGACTGGGCAAAAGAGATAATCAGATAACCCGATGCCATGATGACAGTGGCAAACGGCATTGTCCAATCCTTCAGGTTGCGCATGATCCACGCCAACAAAATGCCCGCCAAGATGGCCGGGATACGCATCAGCGAAAGGGCATAGCCGCACTCCTTGGCATCGCCAATGCCCAACACATCCATATACAAAGCCAAGTCGGTGTTGATGACGAAATAGCAGGCAAAAATCATCATGGCAAAGAAAGCCAGGATGAGAATCTTCTTGCTCATCTTTTGCTTCGGGGCAGCAGTCCCGTCGGCAGACTTCTTCTTCGGCGCCATGGGCGGGATGGAAGGCATGAACAAGCTGGTGAGGATAATGGAGACAATCACAAAGGCATAGCACAAGAAAGAATACCGCCACGACATGCTGGCCAGCACGCCCGACAAGCTCATGAACAAAAGTCCGCCAAACTGATTGAACGAGCCTTGTATGCCCAGCAGCTTGCTACGCCGCTCCGGTTCGGGAGCGAAATCGAAGATAAGCGATGTGGACAGGGGAGTCATTATGCCCAATCCCACGCCGAACAAAAGACGCGTCAACAACAATAATCTGAAATCATTCACCAAACCGCCGGCCACGCCAAACACCAAGAAGAGCGCCATGCCCGTCAGCAAGAGTTTCTTCTTGTCAATCTTGGCAGTCAAGCGGGCGGAGAACAATCCCATCGGCATCATCACCAGCGTGGGAAGCGTCAGCACCAACTTGGCCTGCGTAGCCGTGATCTGAGGGAAAGCATCACGAATGGCCGCCAATGCAGGCGAGACAGCCGTAGGCGCCATGATTGTAAGCACGGATACCGACAAGATGGACGGTATCAGCATTTTGGAGTATTGTTTTTCTTCCATTTTTTGTATCATATCCTTATCCTATAATGCTTATAAGAACATACGGGTCGGCTTGCCCACGGTCACGCTCAGACGCAAATAATTCACCACCCCACCGATGTAAGAGGGTTTGTCCGGCTTGAAATCCTGCCAGATGAATTGCGGCGTGCAATAGTAAGTCAGCACCATCCGCCGCGTGATATTCACTTTGCAATAAGCGCACACGTTCAATGCCGTGAAGCGATCTGTCAACGCCCCTTGCACCTCGGCCTCCAAACCGACTTGCGGCAAGAACTTCAACGAAGGAGCAATCTTGGCCGGATAGACGCGGAAGCCGCCGGAAGGAGTAAACGTCTCCTTGAAAGAATCGCCCTTGCGCGACACCACGGGAGTCAGTTGGTTGAGGAAATCAAAACGCCCGCTGGCGTGAGGCAACAAGCCCGTATACCCCACATTGCCACCGACGTTGAGGAAGACGGTGCCTCCACGACGCTTATAAGCCGCCTCGGCCTCGTAGGCAAAATACACATCCTTGCCCTTGAAGTCAGGGATATACTTCTTCATATCGGACTCGAACTGGCGGTTCAATGAAAATATGCCATGCAACTGCATCCCGCTCTTGAAAGATTGGTGAATGCCCGCATACACGCTTTTCAGATTGAAAGGTTTGAATTGCGGCTTCAAGCCCACGAAAAACGACGGCCCGCCTTTCTTCTTGAAACTCCCGTCGAACTCCAATGCGTCATTGATAAAAAGTTTACGCCCGAACACGTGTGCAGAGGTTTCCTCCAAAGCCATGCGGCCAAAGAACTGAGATTCGGACACAGAGTTGGCCAAACGCCCCAAACGGAACTTGAAGTTATTGTTGAAAAAATGCTCAACCTCCAAGTTCGATATGGTGACCATGGCCGACGATGTCCCCGAATTGTCATTGAGGAAAGTGATGATGGAGTAGACATTCGTGCGCTCGGGCAAAGCCGACGTCACCGTCAAGTCCACACGCTGCCGATAGTAAGAACGGGTGTTGAGAGCCTCCACCACTTCATCCCGATTCGCATTGGCCACGCCCACGTCTTGCGCCACCTGTATGCCCAAGTTGATGACGTTCACTTGATTGATGTCCACGTCAAAACCTTCGCTGGTTTGCGCATAATCGTCGGCCGCATTGAAGGTAGAATCATTCCCCAACGAGAACTTGACTTCCTGCGCCCCCGACCACACGGCCCATACGGCAAAGAAAACGGTTATTATAAATCTTCTGTCCATAGCCTCAAACTTTTCATCATTAAATATTCCACCCACGCAAAGGGCAGGCTTTCACTCGCCGAGGAAAAGGCATTGCCTCGCCGAAAGAAAGACGCCGCCTCGCCGAGAGATTGTCAAATCAAACCTTTCCTAAGTCGAAGGGAGGATAAACTTCGTTGTCCACCCATACATCGATGATGCAAGGTTTACCCAAAGCCAGCGCGTCTTTCAGCGCGGGGACAAACTCGTCCAACTTCTCCACCCGATAGCCTTTGGCGCCACACGCCTCGGCATACTTCACAAAGTCGGGATTCTCGAAGTCCATGAACGCCTCGTCGTTGTACATATTGAGAAGGAACTTTTTGATGATATTGAATTCCTTGTTGTCAAAAATAATCCAGATTACCGGGATGCCATATTGCACAGCCGTCATCAGTTCGAATCCGGCCATCTGATAGCAACCGTCACCTACGCACGCAATCACCGTCTTGTCCGGATTGGCGCACTTCACGCCGATGCAACCATTGGTGTGGCTGGCCATGGGCCCGAAACTGCCGGGATTCTGATAACGTTGGTTTCCGCAGAGCTTCAGGTAACAGTTGGCCCACAACATGTGCGAGCCGGCATCGCCCATCACAATGGCATTCGCAGGCAAGTTGTCCGAAAGCAAGCGCACCATGTCGCCGGGGAAAATACGGCGGGCGTCGCGGTGTTCGGGTTCATCATAATAATGCCCTTGGGGGAGGACAGGCGTTTCAGATTGGGGCAAATCGCAAGCCGCCAAAAGGGCAAGGATGGATTGCAGGGCGGGCTTGATGTCGCTGACAACACGGACATCGGCCTTATACACCTTGTCAATCTCAGCCGGGTCGATGTTAATGTGTATCAGCTGCTTGCCTGCATACAGATCAGGCCGGAAAGCGAAGGTGGCATTTTGGGCGAAAGAGTTGCCCATGGCCAACACCACTTCTGCCTCGTCGAAATAGGCGTTGGCGGCTTTGTCGCCAGACGTGCCGTAGACACCCAAACAGAGCGGATGGTCTTCGGGCAAGAATCCTTTAGCGTCCATCGTCTGGACAAAAGGAATTTGATAAGTGTCAATCAGTTGCTTCAATTCGTCGGCAGCCTCGCTACGGATGCAACCGTAACCGATGAGGGCCAACATCTTTTTGCGTTCGCGGATGGCTGTAGCCAATGCGTCGGCAGCCTCTTTCAGCGAAACTTCGTCAGCACGGACAGGCTGGATGTTGATACGGATGGGGCGATAGTTGGTGACTTCCGCCGTAGTCACGTCCTTAGGGATGTGGATATGCACCGGGCCGGGACGACCTTCGAAGGCTGTGTTGATGGCATCTTCCAAGATGTCGCACGTATCTTCGGCCCGCTCCAAAATGTAAGATTTCTTGCAGGTAGCGGCAAACATGGCTTGCGAATCGGGCGTGCGGCTCAAGCCGGTGGATTCGTTCAAAGCGCCTTTTCCGCGTTGATTCATAGACGTATAACCCGTAATGGCAAGTATCGGCAATGAATCGGATAATGCGACAGCCATGCCCGAAAAGAGATTGAACGCGCCCGGTCCTCCCGTGGCAAAGCAAACGCCCAAATTGTTAGGATTGAACATAGTATAGCCGCAGGCCATGAACGATGCTGCTTGCTCGTTGCGGATAATGATAGTTTTGATTTTCGAGGAATTACGCAAAGCCAGCAACATGGAGGCATTTACTTGGCCACTACCTCCGAAAACATAATTCACGCCGATGTCTTCGAGCGCTTTCACGATGGTTTGGTTTACATCCATATCAGTTTCTTATATTGAGTTGGTTACTATTTTCACTTTCGGTCATTTAGCCCATTCGTCTTCATTGAATTTCGCTTTTGCGTTCTTGGGCGGATTTTCGGAGAACAAGTGGCCACCCGTGGCAGCCTCGTTCAACCCATAACCGTTGAAAAAGAGATAAATGCGATCCTTGGGGACACCGCTCACTTCGGAGAAAGCAGAGATGAACTTGTCCGCGATGATTTTCTTTTGTTCATCGGTCATCTCGATGCTATGGATAACTATTGCCGGCATATCTTTCTATCAATTTGCTTGAAAGGGGGAACCAAGCAAGGAAATTGTTGTCGCCTCCCTCGCTTGGTTCGTCCCAAATAAAAATTTTACTTAGTCAATCGAGTTCAATACTTTGACAATCATGTCGCCGTATGCGATGGAAGACTCTACAGATGTACCTGTGATGAAAGGATGGTCATAGTAAACCTGCGGATTCTCGCGATTAGTATTGATGCGGGCGATGCAAGCGCCGTTGGGGCCTACGGCATCGCGAACCAAATCCTCGATGGGCCACAAGAATCCCGGAGTAATCACGTTCGTGCCGCAATTGTCGGGAGTTGCGCCGTAGAGGTCGTAAGACATAGCCATGCCCGGGCCATAGAAGTCCCATGCACGAGGATGAGCACAAATCTTCTTGCCGTAGATGATGGACTTATAGTCGTTCTCCGGATCGCGCAAGAATACCAAAGCAGATACGGCATAGCACAGGGCAGCCACAATCTTGCCACTCTTGTAAGCGTCCATGATCAGCTTGTGGAGCTCCCAGCAGTTGCACATATCCAACATAGCGCCCGGGCCGCCAGTCAAAGCTATTGCATCGTAGTCATCCATATTGACTTCGGAGAACTTCAACGGATGTGCCCATTCGTCTCCGTCCACCAATTCCTTGCAACGGTCGCAAACTTCTTTCGGATTAGTTTTGATGTTCTGCACGCCATCTACAAAATCAGGGTCTACACTGATTTGGAAAGGCAGAGGCTTCTTGCCTTGCGGAGTAGCCAACGTAACTTCAAAACCAGCCTTCTTACAAGCATCCCAAGGAGCCTGCAATTCTTCACCCCACGAACCGTAGTTGGTTGCAATGATTAAAACTTTCTTTGCCATAACTATAATAAATTATTAAAATTAAACATGCAGGGGCAAACCTGCTCTCTTATCACACGATTATTTAAATGATCATTTGTCATCACTCGCATACAGGACGAATGGCCTGGCCGCTTGTTCGCGGATGCGGAAACCACTTCAATTCACCTTTAAGGAATCCATAGTTGAACGCAGTGGTTTTCTCATTCACCACTCCCTCATAAGTACCGTTGGGCACATAAGGAGTTTGGCAAGTCGGGTCGGCCGTAGCGCTCCAATACCATCCGGTCATCCCACGGCCTGCCGCAAAAGTCGCTCCGTGCCTATAACCGGTGCCTGGAAAGTAAAGCGTATTCTGAGGAATGGCATGTGGGCCGTCGACCTCTATCTGATATTCATACTTAAATCCCAATTTAGTATCGATACCCTCCACATACCATTCGGACGCATCGGGTTGCAGGGTGAGATATTCTTCGCTATTGTCTTCGAAGGCGGCGAACTCATTCTGCACGTTGTAGCCGCTGTATCCACCCGTCGGAGTTCTCCACGAAGCGCCCAACTGCGCTGTAGCAATGTCGCAATCGGGATTGCCGCTGAGGTCATACAACACCGTCGAACCATCCGCTTGCAGGGACTTTTCCACAAATTCATCCAACTCATGAAAATACATCATCACGCCCGACGCATCGCCGAAACTGAACAAATCCCATTGCGCACCGGCATCTACTGCATCATAAGCATCGGAAGACTCTTCCAGCAATCGTTCATCCGCGCCCAAATAAGCTGTACTATTCACATTGGCTTCCTCGCACGATTCTTCGAAGGTGGCGATATGAAAAACCGCCTCCGTCGAGCCCGAATTGGCAGCATTGATTTTAGTGGCAATCAGATTGCCCGTGGCCCAATAAATGGGAACTCCGTTGGGGTTTCCGTCTTTGTTCACGCCCATATAGAGAGCCACCATCCAATCATTCTTATAATATTTGCCGCCAACCTGCACATCCGCGCCCTCTGTCTGCAACGTACTTCCCTTGTCCTTATCAGGCAAGGCAAGCATCCCATTAGCACACTCCTCCGGCGTCAATGCGTGAAAGAATTTTGCCACCTTGGGCACGCAAAACCACACAGATTGGCCTGCATACGAAGTCATATCCACCTCGAAGACAGCTTGGCCGTTTTCATCCACGACCGCACTGGCAAGCGGCTCCGTACTATCAGGAAAACCGAGTTGCAACGTCAAACCTTCATAATAAGATACAGTGGTATCTACCGTAAAAGTAGCATCTTCGACAACAGGAGTTTCTTCCTCGGACGAACAAGCGGAAAAGCATGCAACCAATGCCGCCATCATCCCCCAAATCCTCCATCTTATGTTTGCAAAAGCATTCATCTTACATTATTCATTTAAGCTATGATGCATTGATCCGCATTCACCACACGACATGTGTCGCCACGTTGGGCTGCCTCTTCACGCTGGTATACCAAGTCGGTAGCTTTGAGATCCGAAGGAGCTTCACCGCTCAACACCAAACGGGCATGGGCAAAGTCGAAGATGCCGCTGCTGCAAACAAACAAGTCTTTCGTCTCGGCGAAATTGCGAGCTGCAGTATGCCATTCGCCAATTTCTATTTGATAAGGGAAATCTTTGGCAGACTGTACATTGGCGCCCAATTCGGCTGTCAAGAAGTTGTAAGGACCGGATTGGGTGACGGTGATAGTGCCCGTGTTTTCCATACGATGCACCTGCTCTTCTTTTCCCACCATCTCGCTATAAATACCAAAAGCTACGGCATGAGGAGTGGATTCTTCGCTACCTTCCAGATGCACTTTGACAGTGCCGTTATTGACAATGGGAGGCACCTGCGACGCATTGGGGAAGGAATGCTCGTAGAAAGCACATGCCAACGGATAAGATTGATAGAGGAAGGATACCTTCTGCTCTATGAAGCGTGCCCGCGACACGATGTCCACCGTACCCTCATTCAAGATGTGCGTGTTGGCAAAGCGGGCAATGGTCATGATGCGCCCCGAAGACTTCACCTCGATGGAGCCATAGTTGACAATGGAGCCGCCCAGGCCTGTTGTTGCCAGGATGCGGATGGTCGAAGCACGCTCCATATCCAACTTGATTTGCCCGTTGTTGATGATAGTCATGTTGTTGGCAGGGACGGCAATGCCGCGTGCCTGTGTGGCATACGAGCCGTTGCCTATCAGTTGGATTTGCCCGTTATTAATAATGGTAGAATTCTCGCCTGCCAGCAATGTTTCGCCATAAACAGGGGTATCCGAATCAATGTCTTGATCAAAGTAAACACGAATGATGCCCTCGTTGACCAACATCGAGTTTTTCCCAGCAGCCATGGCGAAACATTTGATGAAGCGATATAAACCCGTCGGAGAGTCCGGCGTAGGCTTGATTTGTTCTTTGTAAGCCTTTACCATCTCATCCAGATGAATCTCAATAATGCCTTCGTTCACCAACGTAGCGTTGGGCGCCAAGTGATGACGACCCGGATTAGATTCATCGTCAATCAAGGCAGCCATGCCATAGAGGGCGATGTTGCGCCCGTTCAACACCTGGCCGGCGGCAATAGCCTGCTCGGTAATATCGGCTATATTGCTTATTTGCGGACGAGTGATAACGATATGATTGCGATTCACGCCATATGCTCCGCTTTCCACACGCAGGCTTTGGCTGGTTTTTATCAAATTATCTTCTTGTATATTCATTTTGTTTATTGTCATTTGTAATTGTTCAATCGTTAGCAGTCTTCACCTCGCACGTCTCACCGGCTTCGCGGGAGGCTTCTATTTGATAAACCAAGTCGAGCGGACGAATGTCAATGCCTCCAGCAGGCGCGTCGATCAATTCGAGCGACATCTCAGAGAGGTCGAATTGAGCACTACGACAAATGAAGAGGTCATGCGTCTTGTCAAAATCACGTGCTTTCGTCTGCCAATGACCTATCTTAATACGAACAGGGAAATCGCCCACAGATTGCATGTTCACGCCCACCTCGGCTGTATGATAGCGGACAGGTCCTTCCTGCGTCACCTCTATCGTACCTTCGTTCACCATTGTGTGGACAGGCGTCTCGCCCTTCGTACCCACCTGATGGCAATAAAAACCGAAAGCCACCGCATTAGCTCCGGATGCCTCCGTGCCCAACAAATGCACCCGGATAGTACCGCGATTCACAGCCGGACACGTCGGAAGGTCGTTTGGCAGGAAATGCTCATAAAAAGCAGTAGCCAGAGGATCGAACTGATAGTGATACGATACTTTGTTCTCCAAGAAGGTTGCCAGCGAAGTGATGTCAATGGTGCCATTGTTGGTCATACGTGTGCCTGCCAAGCAACCTAACACCATGATGCGCCCTCCCGTACGGACACAGATGGAGCCATTGTTGGTCAGCGAGCCATATTGCCCGGCCGTATGCAGGATGCGGGTTTGGTAGGCACGCTTCAAATCTACCGTGATGCGCCCCTCGTTGATGATTTGCAACTGGCTGTCCATGCTGCCCACACCTCGAATATAACTCTGCCAAGAGCCATCGCCGACGAAGTTGATGTCTCCCCGGTTAATCATCAACGAATGAGCATTGCCCCATATCGCACAACCGTAGAGAGAAACTTCCGCCTCGATGTCTTGATCCATATGGACATTGATTGTGCCTTCGTTTATCAGCAATGAATCCGTGCCTGCCGCCATCGCATAGCAACGCACCGTGTCATTATTATAATTGTGCGGGTCGTCGCTCTTTGCCTTACGCTCCATATACAAGTCGTAGATTTCCTTAAAATGGATATCTATCACCCCCCGGTTAATGAGCGTAGCGCCCGATGCCAAACGCTTCGCGCCAGGTTGTTCAAGATTATCTTCCAAAGCAGCCAAGGCACAAAGAGCGATGTTCTTTACCTTCACGCCCGGTTGGTTAGGAATATTCCCGTGTTGGTATTCAAAATAGTTGATGCCCTCAGGCTTCGATATATCCAAGTGTCCATAGTTTACGGCATAGCCGCCTCGGCCCACCACAATGGCTTGCCCCGACACTTGATTCCGGTTGTTATCTAAGCTATTTTTCATAATCCTATTCTCTTGATTTTAGTTGCTCTTCTGCAAAGAAACCTGCCGGTTGCTTCGATCCCAATCCATCACGACAGAAGCATCGGCCGCACTGAATTTCAATCCCCGGTAACCCGAATACTCGTAGCGGAAATCTCCTTCTCCGGCATCGTAAAGCAGCGCTTCAGGAGCCACGCTATAAGAGGTGCCATCCACATAATCCGCCGCATAATCCAACAGTAACTCACCACCGCTGAAGTCCATGTTCACACCTTTTCCTAAAAAGAGGTCGCGTGTTTGGGCAAAGTCGCGCAACGTCGTATGCCACCGCCCCAACTTTATACTGCAAGCGCCTGCGGCAGCGATCTTGCGCGCCACAAAACCCGCTTCGGCCATATTGAAATGCACAGAAGCGTTTTGCTTCAGGTTGATGCTTCCATCGTTAATGATGTTCACTTCCAACTGCTCGGCTTTAGCGCCCATCAAATCGCAAAACATGCCGTAGCCTTGCGTCAAAGGTTCGGAAGCGGCGCTCTCGTCGATAGTAATATTGATAGTGCCACGATTCACCATCGAAGGCATGCCGGTGCGCGTGGCTTGCAAAGGTTCGTACATGGCGCAGACAATGTGGTCCTCATCCGTCACGATGGATTCGTAGCCTTCGGGCATCCCTACCGAGGTAATGTCTATCAGGTTGTTGTTGATAAGATTGCTATCGCCATAACGAGTCATGCAGAGCACCTTGCCGGGCAAACGCATACGCATGATGCCATCGTTGATGACATTGGATTGCGTGCCGCCCGTGGTAATCATGCGGGCATCTTCCACCATATCCATCTCGGCAGTCATCACACCGTTGTTGAAGGCAGAAATATTGTTACCGAAGGTAGCCATGCCCCGGAAGCGTGTTGCCACCGAGCCTTGGCCATAGAAGTTGATTTGTCCGTTGTTGATAATATATGAACCCTCGCCGGCCACCATGCCCATGGCGTAAACAGTGGAGGTGGTAGAAGGATCGTGGTCGAAGTAAACATTGATAGTACCCTCGTTGATAACAGTGCTGCGCTCGCCGGCATACATCACCAATATACGGAAGTACGTGTAAGGACGGCTCTTATCCTCAAGCGTCTGAAGTTGCTCTTGATAGCGCTCCACCAAATACTTGGTATGCACCGTGATGGTACCTCGGTTGATGAGGGTGACATTCTCCACGTGCGTCGTAGTATCCATCTTGTTCTCCTCGTAGTTGATGGAGAGCGCGCCCATGCCGCAGCAGTTCAGGGTAGCCTCGGGCACACGGCCTTCAGCCGTCATAACGGTAGAGTTCATTTGGAAAACGACATCATCGCCATCCTCGGCGCCCACCACAATATCTTTTGTGTTGACCAACGTCACGTTCGATTGATCCGTCATCAGGACCTCTTCTTCGTCGTCCACCACAGGGCACTGTGCCGGTTCGTCGTCGTCCGAACAAGAAACAACGCCCATCAACCATACACCTACCAGCAATAATGCGAATATCTTTTTCACTTGCGTCCTTTTTAAAAGTTAGAATAACAAAAAACACAGAGCCACCTGGCAATGGGGAAGGGAGGGAAATATATTTCAAAAATCCTTAAATAGGGAATTAAGGATACAGAGTCAAATCAAAGGGCGTAGAAGCCTTGCCCTGCCAGCGTGTCCCTGTGTCTTTTCGTTTTTAATAGAAATAAAATCTGAAGAACCGATGCGGTTCATTTGCGTGCGCGACTCCTTATTGCCACGGAAAAACCGTCTTTACAGGAGCGAACACGTCGATAGCCTCCGTCTCGCCCACAGCCACGAAGCCATGAGGCACATCGGCAGGCACCAAGTAAGCATCGCCTTCGGACAATTCATATACTTCTTCGCCAATAGTCAAGCGGAAGCCGCCCTTGATGACATAGCCAAACTGCTCCTGCGGATGCGTATGCATGCCCACTTCGCTTCCATCGGCCATATTCCAATGCAGCACGTTCAGATTCTTTCCCATAGCAAAATCCTGACGTACAACGCCTTTTCCCATATCCACTTTGGCTACTTCTGCATGTTTAATCACCATCTTGTTCATAATCCAATTTGTAAAGTTAAACAACTAATCTATTTAAACTAAGATATAATTCTTTCATTGAGCGAATAATCCAAATATCAAAGCAATACAATGACGTTTCCTCCGCCAAACTTTGACGTCCTCACCGCCAAACTTTGATAAGCCCTTGAAATATAAACGCTCATTTCAAAAAGCGCCATTGCCGACAGCCGCCCACCTGATATGATGTCCGGCGAAGATCAAATGGCGAAGCAAATGTAAAATAGAAATAGCAAAACAGCCCTTCTTTTTGCCTCGTTGTAGTCCTTAGAAATCATCTTGCTTATCCAGCAGAATCGTCTTGCATCGATAAAAGGATGATTATCAGTCTGTTTTTTGCCCGGTTTCCTGCTTATCGGCCGACGACTCTTTCTTGCGGAATTCTGACGGCTTCATGCCATACTTCCGTTGGAATTGCTCGTAGAAAGCCGACTTCGACATCTGCGCTTCTTTGGCCACGGACTCCAAACTCCACATGGGATGCTCGCGCATCAAGCGAACAGCAAAGTCCAACCGGTGGTCTTGAATATATTGGGTAAAACTACACCCCGCGAACTCGCGGAAGAGTAATGAAAACTTATTGGTAGGGATATGAATATGCTTCAGCAGTTCTTTCTTCGAAAAATCGGGTTGCAGATACAACTGGTTGCTGATGATGGCGTGCGTCAGCCGGTCGAACAAGACGCGATCCCTTTCCGTCAACCTGGGGGCAGTACTGGGAAGTGCGGCTCCCGCCTCCTCCTTCTCCCCTCTTTCTTCCTCATTATCAGCATCATCGGACACATCAAAATCGGAAACATTATCCGCAGGAAGCGCGGCGTCGTCCACGTCCACCAAGCTATTGCAACCACTGGCGCGCTCGTGTTTCATCTGCTCCAATTGGTCGCTCAAACGGATAATCTTCTCCTGCTTGTGATAGAGTTCCTCCTTGCACTCCATCAATTCGTCAATGGTCTTGATCATTGCCTTATTCTTGCCGCGAATGATTCTGTGGCAACGAAAGAAGATACACAAACCAACGGCCAAAAGGGAAACGAACGCTATAATCCCCATGCGCTGCCCGCCGAGAAGCGAAGCCTGCTGCCGGCTTATCACCTTTCCCTCCGGCGACGTATGGACAGTAGCCTTCATCAGCGTTTCATCCCGCTGCGCGCAAACATCGTCCAAAGGCAAGACGCGGGGAACCCTTTCCGCGCCCAAGCATATATAACGGCCGGCTGTATCCATATCCCGCAAGCTATCCGGCAATGAGGAAGCGGACATAGGAGCCACGCTACTCGCCACCAAAAGCAGACAGAGGGTGAGACATACCCACACCTTATTATATATTGCACCAATTATCATGACCTAGTTTCAATGTTTGCTATGCGAAGCAAAAGGTTACACCCTCCCTTCACTGCTACAAAAATAAGCACAAACGCTGTTCGGTCTTTGACTTTTCTGGAGAATGTTATCCAGAAAAATCACTTAATCGTCCATAAAAATCACGCAAGCACTCCACAAAAATCACCATTTAAGTATTCCTTCCCAACGCCCGACGCACCTTTTCGACTGATTTACAATAGAATAATCCGGCCCGGATAGTTTTCCGCCCCCTATCCGCACAAAAGGAATCACCTATAAGCCGTACAAACAAACGATGCGCAAGAATCTTGATGAAAAGCGTTTTTTCTGCACTATGACGAACATGAAGCATCAGAAGGCCGCTCCTATCCCAGGCAAACGCATCTTATAAAGGAATGCTCACATGAAGGAGGGTTAGATTCAACAACCTACAGGTCCTAAATCTTCATATACAATGACAACAGCGATATCACTATGATTTTTAATAGTTGGCAGAGTTGCTATTGTTGTATACGAAAATTTAGAACCTGTAAGTTTACAGAAGCGAATCTATCCAAGATGCGAACTTAGGTTAAACCTCGCACAAACATTGACCGCCCTGTTGCAAAGATAAATCCAAGTTTACTTCAAAGGAAACCAAGACACACGCTGCGAACTGACCTTGCCGAGACAAATGAAGAAGAAAAAGAAATGCCCTCTTTATTATATCAATATAATAATGAAGCTATACGCTGAATTTCAGAAGCAGAGACATGCGATTTCTTAATGTAGTCCTTATAGGCTACTTCATAGCGAAATCCAATATTGGTACGTTTCAAATCTGCGGTTAACTGTTCAAGAGCCCAACCGGTATCATCTTGTGCCAGAATGGCACTGATCATACCTTTTACACTGTCCATTTTTGCGGTTTCCATATCCATTGCATCATATATTGCTCTATCATAGAACAAGTAAGAATAAACTATCTCATTCGCTTTGCTATCAAAATACATTTGAAGTTTAGAATCTATGCCATATTCTTTCAGCTGTTGTTCTACTTCATCACAAATAGTCTCTGAATTACTTAACATCTCATCAAGAATTTCACTCCCTGTAGAGACCTGCGCATTCAACATTAGTGTTGATATCAAGCAGCCAAACATTGTTAATAAAAATCTTCTCATCATAATTACTCTTTTTTAGTTTTACTAATAAAATCACATGAATATTCACCTTGTTTAATTACGATACATAGAATCCATGAATGTCTGTTTTTCCTCATCACTCATACGTTTAAACGAACTGATTAGCCATCCGGCATTAAACGTGTCGCGCTCATAATGCTTGACACTGAAAACATATCCGGGTACCTGCAGGAAGATAAACTCTAAATCGCTGACTTGCTTTATATCAAGTAAACCACTGTACACATATGCGTAAAAAACAGTGGTTTCATCTACTTGATAATCTTTTCGAGCATAGTTTGTGACATAATCATCCACTTCCATTGACAAACGAGTTAAAGCGAAGAAACTATTCTCATGCGCATTAGGCATCAGCATAATTTTTTCCGATTCTACAGAAGGCGTAAGTTTTAAACAATCTCCTTCCACTTTAGTAATCACCCACTTGTACATGTCCTCTTTCCTTTGTTCCATATTCAAATAAATAGTCAGTTCGACAGGTTTGCCTTTCAACGTGCAACGACATACAGCCTTAGCCATCCAAGTAGTATCTGTATCACTTATATGAACACTGTCAGATTGAATGACAGAAGCCATTCTCACTGCCTCTTGAAATACACTATCTTCAAATGACTGAAACATTTGTCCATCGAATAGCAAAAGAAGGTTAGTCAAACGGTTGTCATCACCGTCACCTATGGCATCTATCCGCTGTTCTTTTCCATTAAAACGATCGAAGAACTCATCCATAAGTTTAACCCGTGTTTTATAAAGTATGGGATCCAATTCCCCTATAACAGGCAAATGCTTTATGTCAGCCAACTTGAAAGAATAACCGGAAACAGTTCGAGTTTTATGCGCATAAACATGCAAATCACCGTCCACATATAGATTACCTAAAAGCGGCATCCACTCATCCCCCTCTTCAGTACCTTCTCTGACAACAGGTAATACATTCCTGTTAGTTTGATTTGCCATTTTTCCCGAGAACATATACAATTGGCTTCTCACATAAGCGATACTGTCTTTACCGGTTAAGAGCCTTGATTCTTCCCACAGAGGGACCTCTACAGAATCTAACCTCTGCAGCACGATTTCCCGCTTTGCTATGAAATGGAAAAAAGAGTCTATGGATAAAGCCTCTCTATCATCCCCATCAGTCACAATTATTTTACTGTCTTTAGCAAAGAGGTCCTTTACTTTCCGGATATAATATTCGCTACTTTCACCAGTTCCTCCGTCAGCAATAAACTCGATATAATCTTTCAACTGCGTCAATTGCGCTGCAAGCCGCATATCATACAGTTGCTTTCTCTGCAACGCCAACGTATCAATAACGTTTGCACACACGCGCTCAGACGAAAGTTGTACACGCTTAGTGTGACAAGCCGTTAAAACGAAGGCACCCAATATAATAAACAACAGGTATCTCATCATTCAATAATCATTATGCCCTACGAGTTTCAAGTGCAGTTACATCGCCCAACATTATAATATATTCCAGACCTTCTTCTGTGCCTTCGACGATGACATAACAATCTACTCTTTTTCGCGTAATATCTTTATAAATAGCCTTTCCATCACGATATCCACAAAAAGCCTGTTCAAAATAGCAAGTACATACATATTGATTATCAGCAATACGCCGAAGTTTGGTTACTTCAATTTCTGATACCTCAGTAGTACTGATGTCCACACGTGTATAAAATTTCAAATCCATCAGGTTCTTCAAATAATCCCTTACCGGATTACTTGTAGTCTCGTTCCGATTCACAGAAGTTACTTCCATCATTACACCTTTTTTGTATATACGATTATCGTCCTCGTCTATTTCGTAATAATGTTCGCCTTTACTGATAAATAAATTCAAAGCGGCTAGTCTATAATAATCTCTTTTCTTTTGCCCATTCTGCGGATCTGCAATAAATTTGATATAGTCTCCCAGTTGCCCAACCTTTTCTGCAGCCCTTCTACGAATCATATCTTCCGTACTCTGTCCAAACGCCGACAATGCCATAACCGTAAGCGCAAATGTCGTAAGAATTTTCATCACATTCTGTTTCATTGTTTCAATCTTTTTTATAATATTCTTGTACTTCTAATATAGTAATATGTTCTCCCGTATATTTATAAAGCGTAGGATATACCTTTAAGAGAATGCGACTGGTAGTCAAGCGCATTAAAAAGCTATCTATATTTTCCTTGTCCACAACCGTTTCCCGGTCTTGTCCCACCACTTTTATTTGGGCATCATTGGCAAAAAGACCTTTCAACTTTTCCGCCACCGCAATGCGGTCATCCAACGACTGACCCGCATCAACGAGAAAATCAAAGAATCGCATCAGAAGTCCTCCCGTTTCCCTTGCGTCACTCAGATTAATGCCAGTCTCATTGGGTTGATTTTTAGGCTGAACTTGCGAGTTTGGCCTAGAAGCAATCACAATATTAGAGATATACATCGGCGTTTGGTCACCTTGAGTTTCAATATTCACTTTTCTCTTTATCTTATTGAACAAGGGGTTCCATGACAGATTTCCTTCGGCTGCCGCTTCCTCAAAATTCGCAACCAACACAGCAGTAAACAAATCCATGCTTCCCATAGGTGTCATCCCACCGTATGATTTTTCTCCGGGAGAAGCCGATGACAAAATCAAATCCCCCTGATAATTAAGGAACATATTTTGAATGCTTCGCAGTTGCACTTCATCCAAATACACATTGCCATAGCTGACACTGAAAGTGGGCGCACGTTTGATGGTAAGACGCTGATCTACATTGCAACACATGCCTATGCTGACAGTAAGCCTGGCACCTTTCCCCTTAAGGGTACTATGCACCCAATCCAAAGGAATCATCTTTCTTTCATCGTCCTGTGCCATCCACATTTGAGGAAAAGGATATTTATCATCATCATCAGTGACAGGTCGCCCGCCATGTCCAATGTAATAAAACACAACTATATCATTCGGCTGACATCTCAAACTTTCAATTGCTCGTTTACAATTCTCCGGAGAAACCCAATAGCCATAATAATCTTGTACATCCGACTGAATGCCTTTTTCCGCCAAAGCTGCGTTAACAACATTAATAAAGCGGCTATAAAGCACTTTACGCCCATTAATATCAGGCAATCCCACATTCTCATCCGTAGTATCAATAAATGTCAACCAATGGATGGTCTGAGCATTTCCCAATAGAGCACAAAGGCAAAAGAGAACCAAACTTACAGTAAACTTTCTCATGGTCACATTGTTTTTAAGAGTTCATTAATAAATTCATCTTCCGGAAACATCATACAAGCGAAACGCAACAGATTGTACGCTTCTAAATCATAACGTCTCAGTTCTACTCCGTTTTTATCGCAGATATTCCATTTACCCAACCCCATATCAAAATTTAAAATACAAATTTGCATCTTCCGTTTGTACGTAATGCGCAGAGTGGGTTGAAATTTTCCATATACGGTGTCGTTGCTTTGAAAATTTCGAATGTCGCATAGAACAAAGCCAAGTATACCACGCTCCGAACGATTCAGTTTAATCGATTCCGATTTTGCCAAAGAATCTTGCGGGGCAGTAAGTAAAGACATTTCCACTATTTTGGCTTTTGATATCAATGTGAAAATGCTATCGCCAACAGCTTGCCGCACAATACTGTCGTTTTTCAAACCAGATAATATTCGCTGATTGCTCCTGCCCATTCCGGCAGAACAAGTAGCAAGAGCCAAAGTAGAAACTATCGCCCAAAAGACAGTTACACAAATACATTTCCTTCCCATAATGATATCTTTAAATTATTATTTCCAATTCAAATAACCCGAATAAACGCACTTTCCATCTTTGAACACTTCATAATATTCAAAGATGTCAGATATTACACGATCTATATCATGCACAACAATATTCCCTAAATCATCAAATAAATCACCTTTGTTTGTTTTTGGGTTTAAAATAACCACATAGTTACCCAACTGAATGTACTCTAACTTATTATAACCGCTAATCCTCCTTATTACTTCATTCTTATCGCTAATAACCAACAGATAGCCGTCTTTTATGCCAAACGTTGTATGCCGCATAAACGAAGGAAGCAATCTATCGTAAACACAAGGAATAACTTCTTCCCCCGATGTATTGATAAAACCTTTTTTCCCATCCAGGTTAGTCACTTGCGCTAAACCATTATTAGAAAACGGATATGCAATTCTATATTTTAAAGGGATAACTTGTTCATTCTGTTCATTCACAAATCCGTACAAATCAGTAGATTCATCATAATTCATCATCAACCCAAATGAGATTGGCTTATAATACGATACTAAGCCAAAATAATCATCCCGATCCATAAATAAAGACTCATCGCTCGTAATATTGGCATCATTATATGCTTTGGTCATTAACCCAATGGCTTCCGGATAGACATTATAGAATAAATCTTCTCCATACTTCAAAACAAAATCAATATAGGAAATATCGTCCTCATTTTCTTTTAAATGCTTCTTCCACATCTGTTTTAGACGATTTTTGCCCAATTCTCTTCCTCTTGACAACCACCAGATTGATTCCTGTCTACGAACGGCTGGATGAATGTATTCGCAACCTTCTCCTCGCAATTCCATAATGGCGGTCCAATATTGAGCCATATAATTAGCCCTATCCGAATTGGCTAGCTCCCGAAAAAATTTAAATGCAGCATCGATTGAGTCCTTGTTAGAATATAGTTCTATCCCTTTCCCCAATGTTTTATCATCACTAGTACTAATAATCTTCGTTATTTTATTCCCCCGCACAAAATACATGACTTTATCTGTAAGCTTTATAGGCCCCCGAACCAATAAAGAACCTTGTACCACCTGCAAAGGGCCCAAACTTTCAAGTTGGCTTGATTCGTCCGGAACCTTTATACCTTTCAATAACATTATGTGATCTACAACAATATTCAAATTCGCTTTCGTCCTCCAACGTTCAATGGCATTATAATAGCCTTCTACTCGCAATGTGCCGGCAGGATATTGATTTTCACGAGCAATATACTGCGCAATAGCATCGTTGACCAAACAGTTTCCAGGAGTTGTCTCATCCAAAGCTATCCGGTAATCTATATCACCTGTTTTTGCGTAAGCATTCAAATTTTGCACATAATTAAGAGCCTGTTTAAATTTTGTTCAGCAGCATTCTTATTGCAGCAAGTTTCACCATCTCTTCTGCCGAATCGAACGT
>CALUOW010000192.1 GCA_944322365.1 uncultured Bacteroides sp. | reverse complement strand
TCGTCATTCCACTCACACCCTCTCTGCCTTTATTATATCGGTATGCCGAAATAATGTCAAGCAAGCTATGCGGGATTTAACAAAAGATCTGCATTTACTTCGCCGCCCTTGCCACGCTGCGGGTCAGGTTGACCGCCGTGGTGGTGGCGTGGACAACGCTCATCATGTTGACTCGTACCGAAGAGTCAAGCCCGAACTGTTGGGCAATCCGCGGGACTTCGTTAGCTGCCAGCATGATGCCAAGCCCCAGGAGCATATTGCCTGGGAAGGTGAGCAGTCCCAGGAATAAAAGCGTGGTCTGCATAAAAGCAGTCAGGCATATGGCGATGACCTGCTTGCACCACTGGTTAAACCCGTCCGTAAAGCCTCTGGGCACCGAGAACATATACAGCGATCCTACCGCTATCTGAATCAGCAGGATGCCGCCTCTTTTAATATTGGCAAAAAAGATCTTAATCACACAGTAGGCGAATGCGATCATACACAACAGGTTCAGTAGCCCAAATGTCGTCTGCGTTGCCACAGCGAAACTGCCTTCCAGGACGCTGGTACTGGTCCCGGCAAGCCCGGCGCTTTGCTGGCCTGCCAATATCTGCGTCAGATCCCCGGACAGGGTATTCTGTAGGCTGATGCAGAACTTATACAGCTGCACAGGTACGACGCCGATCAGGGAACAGGCGAAGAACCCCTTGAGGATGTTGATGGCGGTCGTCTTGATGTTGGCTCGTCCATTTTGGTATTCTATCGCCACATCGAATATGGCAACCACCACGCCGGCTACGAACAGTGCCCAGCCAAACAAGGTAAACAAATGTACCGTTGCGTCCACCCATTCCAGGTCGAAGATCTCCGCCCCCATATTGCCCATCATGGTGAAAAAATCCGCAACGGCATTGTAGATGATCGTATAGAACCATTGAAGAATGGTGTCGAAGATTACATTGGAGATCTGCTCGCCCAGGAAAGAAAATACGCTTCCTATGGCGTCACCGATGCCTCCAATGATGTCTCCCAACCAGTCAAACATGCGTTCTCACCTCCTATTCACAGGGAAGCCCTGCAGGATCCGCAGGGCTTCCCGTTCTTGTTATCACATGGTTATTCCGTTTTCCTTCATCGTCTGCGTCTTTATAAACTCAATCTCCTGCTCCGGCTGGGCGATAAGTTCATCCAGCCGGGAAATCAGGTTTTCCATATGCTTCTGCCAGCCGATCCAGTCCTTCTCCTCAAACCAACCGCCGTAGTATTCCCCCTTCTGGGCGTCGAGCTCTGCAAACCGTCTTCTGCAATTTAATGTGTCGGATAAATAATCCCGCAGCCATACGATAGATTCTTTATCTGCCGTAAAAGAAGTAAGGGCTGAGAACTTCCTGTCCCCCTCCGCCCATTCATCATCGTAGTCCAGCCCGTCCGGCATGTTGTCCATAACCTTCAGCATGATCTCTGCCAGTGCCATCGGGCTGGTATGAGACGGCCCGTCTTTCGGGTTGTCCGGCCGGTTCCAATCATCCTGCTGCAGTTCTTCGAGCACCCGCTGCACCTGCAGCTTTCCGTCCTCCGGCAGATTATTCCGTATAAAATCCACCGCATCCAATCCAGCGTCCGACTCAAAGGCCGTAATGCCCCAGCAGCCCATAACATTTTCCTCCCGTCATCACAGGATAGTCCAGATGTACAGCGGCGCCGTCAGGGTGAAGATTAAGCACGCGAACAGGATGCAGGGTGCGGCGAATTCGAACTGGCCGTGCTTGCGGTAATCAAAATACGCAGTGCCCACTTTGACAAAAAACAGGATGGCCAGGACCATGTCCACCACGGGGAATACCACGTTGTTCACTACGGTCTGGATCTGCGTCTTGGCCGTGGTCCAGGTCTGCTCAATGGCGCCCGCCACATCGCCGGCCGCAAAAGCGGGCACAGCAGAAACACAAACAAGCAGCGCCATCATCATGGCGCATGCCAAAATACGAAGGGATTTCTTTTTCATAAGCAGTTTCCTCCTAATGTTTTTCGGATCTCAGAGTCACGGATCTTCCGGGTCTTTACATGCAGGTTTTTGCAAAACTGAATCTCGGCCGCCATGCCCCTAGTAATCTCATCGCCGAAGACCCACATTTCATCGCAAAACCACAAAAGGCTTAATCCGGCCGCCATACCCATTTCACGTTCCCTGGGGATGCTGTCATCCAGGCACAGCGCATAGAAATGCGGCACCACTGGCGCGGTGCCGCATTTGAGCGCATATTCGGTGTATTTCTTTACCCGTTCCAGGTTCGCCTGAACGTCACCGCCCAGGGGAGCGCAGATATACACCTTTTTCATCATTCGCCGTCATCACCCTTCTTCTTTTTGAAGTACATAATACCCACCGCCACCAGGGCGCCCAGGGCCACGCCTGCCAGGCCAATCCAAAAGCCCAGGTTGGAGGTATCGCCGGTCTGCGGCACCTCCGGTGCAGGGACTTTCTCGTTGGTCATCTCGGCCTTCACGACCTGACCGTCCTCGGTGATCTCAAACTCGTGGGGTGTGGTATCAAGGAGGTATCCATCCGGCGCAGTGAATTCCTCGTAGGTGTATTTCCCGTATCGGAGGGTGAACCGGGCGATACCATTCTCGTCCGTGTAGCCCTCCGTTACAACGTTTCCGTCCGCATCCTTGATCCGGAAGCCGGCGTTCGGCAGCAGCTTGCCGTCCGAGATGTCCTTCTTGGTCAGCTCCAGCTCGCCGGTGATGGGCTTATTCTCGATCTCACCCAGTTCGATCACAGCGCCCTCCTCGCTGACCTGCACCTCAAACAGCTCATCGCTGAGCACGTAGCCCTCCACGGCAGCGATCTCCCGCACCAGCCATACGCCGTAAGGCACATTTTCAAAGGCAAAGGAGCCATCCTCCGCAGATGCAGCCGTGAGGATCGCATTTTCCTCTGTAAACTCGATGCAATCCGCCCGAAACAAACCGAACACGGTTCCGGGAAGCGGTTCGGACGCCTCATTCACCTTTACACCGGTGATGCTGCCGCGGATAATCTTATTGAGAATGGCTTCGCCGTTGTTGATTTCGATCTTTACCACGGCTACAGTTTCGTCATCATAACTGAATGTGACCGGATAGATCTCCTCGCTGATGAGGTACTGCTCGTCCACAGCGTATTCCTTCACATAGTAGCTGCCGATGGGCAGGTCTGCCGTAAAGGTCAGTGTACCGTCGGCCTGAACGCCGGCGATCTCAATCAGGCCGTCTGCCGGGATCATACTTCCATCTGCAGCCGTCAGTTCCTCTTTGGCATAGAGGGCGAAATATATGTTGAGGATCTCATCCCCCATGCCGATCTGGAACAGCTCGTCCTTCTCCAGATCCTTGTACAGCTTGACTTCCACCTTCTGCCGCTCGTTGTACAGGCTGACGGAGGTAGAGGTAACGGCGATTTCCTGGCCCGCATAGACCAGCTCTGCCGTCAGGATCTCATCGCTCTTGACCATGCCATAGGGCGCTTTGGTCTCTACGATCTCATATTTTCCCAGATACAGCTCCTTGCTCTCTGCCGTACCGTCGGCGCTGGTGACAAGGGTCTCTACCATCTCTCCCTTGGCATAGCGCAGGGTGCCATCCGGCGTGTAAATATCCTCTGCAGCCTGTACAGTAAACTCTGCGCCTTCCAGTCCGCTCTCCGCATACACCGGGGTATAGCGGCCATCCTGTTCCGTAACAGAGGCAAAGACTTCGCCCTGCTTGTTCAGGATGATCTTGCCCTTTTGAGGCATATTGGGCTTCTCCGCAATCACGATGGTGATGCCCTCCTCGCTGACGGCGTCCTCGGCCGTAACGTCAAAGTACACCGGCTCGGAGTTTAAGACATACCCATAGGGCGCCTGGATTTCCACCAGGGAGTACCCGACGCCATAAGGCAGCATTTCCGGCGTGATGAGGTACCCCTCTTCGTTGGTCGAGAACTCTGTGTGTTTCACCACATCCGGATAGGTGGTGGTCATCTCTACAAGATTCCCGCTGGGATCGTAGATCTGGAAGACCGCCCCCGCATAGGGAATGGATTTCTCCGTCTCCGCATCCACCTTGACCGCTTTCAGGTATGCCTTGAACTCCGCATTGTTGATGAGGTACTTATAGGTCTTGCCGTGCTCGGTGATGCAGACGGTAAAGGCAGGCATCAGCTCTCTGCCGTCCCAGCCTTTCGTCTGCTCCACCACATACTCGCCGTAGGGCAAATCCTTGCTCTGGGCGAATCCGTCCTCATCGCAGACAAGGACGTCCCTCTCGTCAGGGTCGGCTTCATCGAAGCTGCCGGCAGAAGCCAGATAGATCTGAAATTCCGCACCCGCCTCCGGGGTCTCAATCTGAGTCTCGCCGTCATCTGTATGCTTGATAAGGGCCACATTGCCCTTAATGACTTCTTCGGTTACGCCCATCGCAACGGCGTTGTGTTCAATGGTAAAATTGCCGGGTTCTGCGCCGACCGGGTGAACGGCTTCATCTAGCAGATATCCCTCGCTGGGTGTGATTTCCTGAACGGTCCAGTCCGGGCCGCAGATATATTCCGCTGTGGTAAAAGAACCGCTCGCATCGGTCTCATAGGTGTCCACCAGCTCATCGCCTTTGTAGATGCCGTACACAGCTTTTTCCAGGGTAGCGTCGCCCTGCGCTTCGCCCTTCTCCGAATCGGACTTGGTCAGGGTAACCGTGAACTTCTTGAGAACATTGGAAAACTCCACCGTGGCCGTCTGTCCGCTCAAAACCGTAACGGTCTTGCTTTCCTGGGGCACATAGCGGTCAATACTCTCCTCGGTCACGGTGTACTCCCCGGGAGCCAGGTTGTCGATCTGGATTTCACCGCCTGCCCCTGTGGTAACCGTGGTATCCACGCCGTTTCCAGAGACATGGAACGGGATCCCTTCCACGACGCCGTCTTCCGAAACCTTTACAATCCTGGCAGAGCCATAGCTGACCTTGAGGTTCAGGAAACCTTTCACCGGGTCGCTCACCGTCTGGGCGTAGGTGACCATGTCCTGCGTACCGCCGTTAGGGCCGATCTTGCCGTCCGTCCAGGTGATGACGCCGCGACGGGGCGCATCCTTTTCGGCCGTGATCACCAGGGAATCACTGGGCGCCTCTGCAGCGGTGATGGTCAGGGTGTTGCCGCTGACCGCAAATTCAATGCCGCTTTCAGCAGCGAAGGAATACTCGCTCAGTACGCCGTTGCTGTCGGTCAGGCTCGCCGTGTAAGCGCCGCCGTCCCAGGTCAGCTCTACCGTCTGGGCGCTTCCAGGCGTCCGTCCCATAAAGCTGGGCAGTGCGGAATGGTTCTGCACACTGGCCTCGATACTGCTATAGTAGCTCATGATCCGGCTGTACAGCGGGTGCCCGGTGCTGACCTGTTCTACAATGGCGTTGTATCCGCCGGTGCTGACATGGCGAAATTCCGCATCGCGCTCACCGACAACCGTCTCCCAGATCAGCAGCTGGGTAGCCACTGCGTGGGCCAATGAATCGGCTCCTTCATTTTGGCTTCTCCATGATGTGGAGATATTTCCGGTGTACCCATACTGCAGGATCCTTCCGATCAGCAGCTTGATATCGTCCGGGGCAATGGTGCTGTTGTAGCTGGAAGGGTAGTTGTCCCAAAAATCCTCTCCTTTATTGGTGTACACATCGCCGGTGTACTGGCCAACGCCGACTTCTATGCAATAGCAGATTTCGCCGGTATACGAATGCATAGCCCGGACC
>CALUOW010000191.1 GCA_944322365.1 uncultured Bacteroides sp. | reverse complement strand
TCCAAACGGTGCAGTGCCTTGCGGTAATTGGCAAACCGCTGTATCCAACGTATGTCCAGCTTTTCCATAATCCGGTATTCTAATTCATGCTGCACAAAAATACCGCTTCCCGCAGACATACCCAAAGAATACAGGGACAAACTTGCGGAATACAATCAATTAGTATCGCCTAACTCTTCTCTCAAAAAGTCATAAACATAAAGAGGGCTTTGATAATACAAGCCAGTGGATACGTCGGTCAGTTTGGCATAGGTCTCTGAGGCATACACCTTCTCCAAGGCATCCTGCATATCCAGATGATAATCCTCCATTACATAAGCTACCAATTCCGTAGTTATGCACTCTATCATAAACTGTTCATCATTCGTCATAGTTTCTTCAATAATTGGACAGCCCGTTCAGTTCCGAAATAATACTGTATGGTCAACCGTACGAACTTCAGATTTTCTATCAAGGTACGCAAATCAATGTAATGCCTCATATAACGGAAAAGTTGTAAACCTACCTGATCATCAGCTATCGGCCCCACAACGATGTCATACTCATGAACACGTTCTTGAGTACGACGATCACGATTAGCCAAGATAAAACGCGCCCATTCTTCAGTATATGCATCGAATGTCTTCACCTTCAACCTTTCATCATTCAGGCATTTCTCGTCAAATTCATATACATTGACGACCGGTCTTCCTCCATTTTGCCTGACTTTCTGTTCGCCCATGCGCAAAGCCTGTGCCCTGTCTGCCGTCAAATAAAAGCCTTGACCGGAATCCTTGTTCGGACGAGACTTTTGAAGGTCAATGCGCTCTATTTCCATATTGGAACCATGATACAACTTCATGCCAACGCCCCTCCATGCTTTCTACAAATAGCGATCAAATCATCTACTGCATCTTCCACGGAAAACAGATGCTCCACATCATAAAACTCATCCAAATAACTGATGCCTTGATAATGCTTCAAATAACGATAAGCCTGCTGCATGGTGAGTTGAAACCGACGGGCAAACTCCGATATGCATACCACTATATATTCTATCTTGTTTCTCATTTCTTACGAGGGTATGGTTTACAAGGGCAAAGTTACGTATTTCCACGAAAAAACATAACTTTGCCCAAACATATCTATATCTTTTTCTCTACTTTTGTATAACTAAACAACAAGCCCATGCTGAAACCCAACAACCAAGACCGCCACTGGACCATACTGGAGAGTGAATACCTCATCCGCCGCCCGTGGCTGACCGCCCGCAAGGACCGTGTGCGCCTGCCCAACGGCGCGGAGAACGAAGAGTATTATGTATTGGAATATCCCGACTGGGTGAATGTCATCGCCCTGACCCGCGACGGACATTTCCTGATGGAGCGCCAGTACCGCCACGGTCTGCAACTGACCTGCTATGAAATCTGCGCAGGCGTTTGCGAGGCGGGCGAAACGCCCTTGCAGTCTGCCCAACGCGAACTCTACGAAGAGACCGGCTACGGAGGCGGCACATGGACACCTTGGATGGACATCTCCGCCAACACCAGTACCATGACCAACCTGACCCACTGCTTCCTCGCCACGGACGTGGAACCCGTCTCCACCCAACACCTGGAAGCCACGGAGGACATCAGCATCGAACTGCTGACCGTGGACGAGGTGCGCACGCTACTGACCACCAACCAAATCAAACAATCGCTGATGGCCGCGCCGCTGTGGAAGTACTTTGCGGTGAACCGGCTGATTTGACTGCTAAAAACAAACGGCGCAAACCCGAGGAATCATCCACCGGATTTGCGCCGTTCCTTATTTATAAGCAACGAGCCTCAACCGCATCACTCGCGACGGCCCATGAATATCATTATATAATAGATCAGCGTGGCCAATGAACCAAGGGCAGCCACCACATACGTGTAGGCGGCAGAGCGCAAGGCGTCTTCAGCCTTGTCGTGGTTATACGCATTGGTGATGCCGGACGAACTGAGCCAAACCAAGGCGCGCTTGCTGGCATTGATTTCCACCGGCAGGGTGACAAAGCTGAAGAGCGTGGTCAGCGCAAAGAGGATGATGCCCGCCAACAGGATGGAGGGAAAAGAGTTAATCAGCAGGATGCCTGCCAAAATGACCCACGTCACCCACTGCGAGGCGAACGAAACCACCGGCACCAAGGCACTGCGCATCTGCAACGGGCCGTAGGCGCAAGCGTGCTGCACGGCGTGTCCACACTCGTGGGCGGCCACGGCGGCAGCCATTACGCTGTTGCTGTTGTAGACGCTCTCGCTCAGGTTGACGGTCTTGTTGGCGGGGTTGTAGTGGTCGGTAAGGTGTCCGGGGGTACAAGTTACCTGCACATCGTAGATGCCATTGTCATACAGCATCTTCTGCGCCACCTCGCGACCGGTCATGCCGTTGTTCGTGGGAATCTTTGAGTACTTCTTGAACTTGTTCTGCAGGTTCATCTGCACCAACCAACTGACCACGGCCACGCCGATAAAGATAATCCATTGTAATCCTATCATTCTATTTCTTCTTTAAGAGTTAATATACAAAGCTATATAAACAAATTGTTTGCCAAAAATAAGGGGAAACGGTGAACCAAGCCTCCGTTTCCCCTATCTTTTAGGAAGAATTAGCTAAAAATCAATTCAGTTCCAATTCTATAACAGTATCAATGTCCGTCGGAACTTCGTTGAGCAAGAGCGTATAGCCGGCCTGGTTCTTTTGGAACTTTACGGGCGTGCCGTCCACGAAGTAAGAGGCTTTCTTCACCTTCTTGTCCGCTAGCGGGAGGAACAGGGCCTTGTCCTGCAGGTCGAGGATATGGACATAGAGCTTGTTGCCTTTTTGCGTGGTGCCGCCCCAAGGATGCGGGCCGACACAACCGCCACGGGTGCCATAGATGGTTTCGCCATAGACCTTCATCCATTCGCCCATCTCGGCCAGACGCTGCACGGCCACTTCGGGCAGTTCGCCGTCGGGTTGCGGGCCGATGTTCATCAGCAGATTCGCATCCTTCACGGCAGCGCCCACGAGGTATTGGATAAGTTCCTTGGTGGATTTATAGTTCTGGTCCGTAATCTTATAGCCCCACATGCCGTTCATCGTCTGACAAGTCTCCAACGGCAGGGAACTGATGTCCTGTCCCGACAGGCCGGCGGTATTCTCGCCCGGCAGGTCACGTTCAAA
>CALUOW010000190.1 GCA_944322365.1 uncultured Bacteroides sp. | reverse complement strand
GTCTCTTCATCGTTCATCAGGATGAAGATGTCCTGGATGTCCTTTTCTTCCGGTGTGCGGACGATAAGCCTTGCGCTGGCGAGGGCGATTGGTTTCATTGACATTGCATTGTGCATATTGCTTTGTTTTTGGTTGATTGCTTATAGTCCCTTAATACGAAAAACTATTTTTAACAAATAGGAATTGATGCTAAGATTTTGCATCTGTTAGCATTTTGGGTAATAAGCGCTGTAGTTCTATTTGTTGATATTCAAATAGATATACTTCTTATTTCCCTTCTGTGTTATCTCTGGTTATTGCATTAATTAACGTATTTATATGGATTTTATGGAGGTTCGAGTGCCCTTTGTTGTCCTTATGGCTTGTTCATCGGAGGTAATACCTATTATTGGCGATGTATTATTCCTCCAATGCCTTTAGGGAAGCATCTCTGGTTCTATGTATGGATAATTTACATCCTGCCCGTGCTATTCGCATCTTAAAAGCTGGCATAGGACAAGTTCGGGACATGTTCGTTCCAAGTTCGTTCCATGTTCGTTCCCTTAGAAACGAAGAAAAAACGAAGATGGAACGAACTTGGGTGGTCCGTGAGTATACATTTTTCTTAGGACGGTATGCCGAATAGGATGATCATGGGACGGAATCTCCAATCTTTCAGTTTAATATTCGCTCTTTGCGGGAACATTTTGTCTGCTGCCGTGTTCTACTATTTATATAACCCTTTAAAAATAGCAGAAATGAAGAAATTATTATTTTTGGCACTCATTGCCTTGTTGGCAGCGGGTTGTGACGATGATTCCGCCTCCGGTGGCGAAGAAACTCCCGAACTGATTGCCCCGGCATTCTATATGGACGTGGTTACTGGTGAGGGCAACAAACCTTTCACGGGCGTGTTGAGCATTGCTCCGTGCCAAGAGGGAACTTCGCGGTATTATGGCAATTATGTGAACAGCAAGTTGAGTCCGTTCTATGGGTACTATTTCGTGCAGGATGGCGAGTTGTATGACAGCGATAGCAATCGCGAGTTGTATCTGCCCGTGGGCAATTACGAGATGGTCTATTGGGGGACTCCCAAGTATGAAGAACCCATTTATGCCAACCCGGCGGTACGCGACCCCTCGTATAGCATTGGCGGCGATTTGGCTCAGCAGGATTTCACGTTGTTGAAAATGTCCGACAGCGAGTTTTATTATCCCACCTATGATTTGGTCTTTGCATGTCAGCCGGTGAAAGTGGGGACGGAAGACTTGGACGCAGCATTGCGGCGCGTGGTGGCCGGTCTGAAAATCATCCTGAAGGATAAGGACGGCAAGGTCCTGAGCACGGATATTGCCAATGCCGAGGTGCGCGTCAGCAATATCTATGAGAAACTGAATGCTTATACAGCCGAACCTCACGGCAACGCGTGTACGGTGTCTTTCCCCTTGGTGCGTTCCTCGGACGGCTTGCAGATGAGCAATGGCATCGTGATGCTTTTCCCGTCTGCCGGCACCCCCGAATTGCAAGTCATCCTTACCTTGGCGGATGGCACGACCAAGCATTTCAGCCAACAGCTTCAGCAACCTCTTGTGGCGAACAACAAATTGACGTTGGCCATTAGTATCGGCAATATCCTGGAAGAGGAGAGTTCGGGCAATATCACCGTGGATGAGTGGAACGAGAGCCACGAGGAAATTGACGTGCCGGTCTTGCAATGATGTTTGGAGGCATTGATAGGATTGCGCGAAGGAGACTGCTTTTTAAGGCGGAAGCTGCTTCGCGCAATTACTGGCAAACCGTAACCGGAATATGCGAAAGACGGATATGGGCAAGAAAGGATATTGCATTATTTGCCATCGGGATAACCAGGAATCGTCCGATGAGCATGTAATACCGGAGGCCATAGGCGGATGTTATCATATTTATAATGTTTGCAAGGATTGTAATTCAAGGCTGGGTGACCATGTGGATAAGTTGCTCCTAAATCATTGGTTAATCAAGGCTGCTCGTTATGAAAAAAAGCTCAAGGGATATAAAGGCCATATTCCCAATCCTCTTATAGGCGAAGGGAATTTGTCGACTGGAGAAAAGGTCAGAATGGAGCAGGATGATGACGGCAAGATGTCGGTTCGATTAATACCTACTGCGCCGGAAGTTTCAGACGATGGCAAATCTTTTAAGATACAGGTTGATGCTAAGGACGAAAAGATTATACCCAAGATTCGGGCTAAAATACTGAAAAGGCATAAGATTGATGAAACAAAGGAGCGGATTGTTTCTGATTGCCAAATCGTGAAAATTGAGCGTCCTGAGGTGCTGATGCAATTCGCTATTGATCTTAAGAGCTATAGGCTGGGCCTTTTGAAGATAGCATACGAATTTGCCGCAGATAAGATTGGAAGATATATAGATGATCCTATTGCCCGATTGTATGCTAGCATCTTGCATGACGGCCATCCTGATAGACTGGATGAGGCGTTCTTCGAAGGCGATGCGATAACCAATGCCCATTTGGGTATTTTAGAGCCGATTATAGACAACTCGAATACCGGTTGCCACATCCTGTTGCTAATGAATTTTCATAACAAGCTATATTGTTTGATTAAACTGTTCGATAAGTTCTGCCAAGTGATAAGGATGTCAGATAGCGGCTATGGAGAGGAAGGCTTGGTATGGATGGCAATGAATGATTTTGTAAAGCATAGATGTGATTTTTATAATCCGGTAGATTTGGCAAGGGCTATAACTTATCGCTCATCCACAACATTCAAGCTGAAGGATGAAGATCAAACTTATCTTGACGCGCAAAAGGGCAAAGGAGGCATTGGCTTTGCTTGCAACAAAAATCATGATCGCATTCTATATGATTGCTTGGGCAATCCTGTTTGCACGGAAAGCTGGTTGTTGCAGAATCTTGAAGAGTCGAATTTTGTAAAAAGCGAAAGTTATACGCCGGGCAGGATAGCTGTTGCATACACGATTCCTTGGGGGTATAATTATCTCTGTATGCCGGAAAGAAAATTGCTTGTGGTAAAGGAGATAACCCAAGTCTATGAGCTTAGGAGAATTTAAAGGATGCTTGAATGCGTTGCCAATAGGCGCCCCGAAAACCAACAAAAAAGCCCTGATTCCGTTGGGAATCAGAGCTTTTCCTAAACTTGCTTTTTCGAGTTGCGGTGCGGACGGGACTTTAACTTACACAATCAAGAAATCTCATAAGATTGCAATATACTGATAATAATCAAGTTAT
>CALUOW010000189.1 GCA_944322365.1 uncultured Bacteroides sp. | reverse complement strand
GGCATGGACAACATCGCCGCCTACGAGCACGAGCTGACGGAGTATGCCCTCCGCCGCCTGAAGGAAATCCCCGACATGCGCATCTTCGGCGAGGCCAAGGAGCGGGGCGGCGTCATCTCCTTCTTGGTAGGGAATATCCACCACTTCGACATGGGCACCCTGCTGGACCGCCTCGGCATCGCCGTCCGCACGGGCCACCACTGCGCCCAGCCGCTGATGACGCGCCTCGACATCGAGGGAACGGTGCGCGCCTCCTTCGGGCTGTACAATACAAAGGAGGAAGTGGATGCGCTGGTGGCGGGGATTGAACGGGTGAGGAAGATGTTCTAAACGGAAAGGAATACGCCATGATACGTCTCATCTTGTTTCTGTTGCTTGCCCTTTCCCTTCCGGCATCCGGCCAAACGCCCTCCGACACCATTCCCCTCCGCCTCGCCCACGGCCTGCTCGTCATCCCCGTGCAAATAGACGGACAGGAACACAACTTCATCCTCGACACAGGCATGACCCGTTCGATGGTGGGTACACATCTTTTGAGCGAAGCCGATGCACAGCCGGACAGCCTCCGAACCATGGACGCCGCCGGACGCATCACCCATCAACCGATATTCCGCTTCAACAACCTGCAGATAGGAAACCGGCAAATCCACCCGCTGGATGTGATGCCCTTGCCGCTGGAGGGAACGGTGTGGCAATGCCTGGACGCGGAAGGATTCCTCGGAAACGATGCCCTGCAAGGACTGATGTTGACTATCGACACCCAAGCGGGACACGTGATTCTCTCGGAAAGCCGCAAGCAGCCCAAAACAATGAAAAAATACGCCGTACCGATGAAATGGGGAGAATACGGAGTGCCGTACATTGAAGTGCAGGTGGGGAAACTGACCATGCATGAAACTCTGTTCGATACGGGCAGCACCTCCCTCTTCACCCCCACCGAATACTCCTTCCGCCAGTTACAGACCCGCTTTAACCCGTCAGAGTGGGGAGGGAAAATCACTGATGCTACTACCGGCAGCGAAACCATCGCCTTGGGCGGCGCCGCGCCGCAAGACTCGTTATGGCGGGTGGAGTTCCCGCAATGGCAATTGGGACAAACGGCATTCACAGGCGTGTCGTCGGTAGCCGGAGGACAGGCACCCATATCGCACATCGGTGCCCCGTTGACCCGATATGGCAAGATTATCTTGGACTACCCGAAGGAAAAATTCTACTTCATTCCTTATGGACAAGGCCCCGTGCAAGTCACTCCCATGCACGACTTCCAAGTGCAATATGCCGACGGCCGCCTCTTTGTCGGCTTGGTGTGGCCCCATTCCCAAGCCTATGCCCAAGGAGTAAGGCCGGGCATGAGGGTGACGGAAGCGGACGGACAACCGCTGGACAATGACCTTTGTCGCCTGATTCACCTGCTGGATCGAAAAGGGCGCTGTACCCTCACGTTAGAAGGCGAGGGGAAAAGCATTCAAATGGATTATTATGCCGAGTAGCAGGAATATTTCGTACCTTTGCCCCGATTTTCTGAACAGATAAAAAACATCACCGATATGAAAGCATTCTACACCATTCTATTGCTCATCGTGTCCAACATCTTCATGACATTCGCTTGGTACGGGCATCTGAAGCTGCAGGAGATGAAGGTCACCACCCATTGGCCCCTGTTTGCCGTCATCCTCCTGTCGTGGGGCATCGCGCTCTTCGAGTATTCCTGCCAGATTCCTGCCAACCGCATCGGCTTCACGGGCAACGGCGGGCCGTTCTCGCTGATGCAGCTCAAGGTCATCCAAGAGGTCATCACGCTCATCATCTTCACTGTTTTCACGACCTTGTTCTTCAAGGGCGAGGCGTTGCACTGGAACCATCTGGCGGCTTTCGTCTGCCTCATCCTGGCAGTATACTTTGTCTTTATGAAGTGACAGTGGATGCAAAAAATCAGGACGGATGTGCAACTTTTCCGCTTCGTCGGACGACTAATAAGGAAATATGAATATCCGCAACGCCCCGATGCTTAAGTCCGTGCGGGTTCCATCCCTACTGGAACCGAGTTCCACCCGTACTGGAACCGGGTTCCACCCGTACTGGAACGGCGTTTCATCCGTATTGTAACGGCGTTTCATCCGTACTGCAACGGCATGGATATGCTTGATAGGAGCATTGCGGATATTCATTAAGGAAAAACAATCATTCATCTTAAAAACGAAAGACTATGTTACTGACTACTACCAATGCCCTCGAAGGCAAACACATCACCCGCTACATCGGCATCGTATCGGGCGAAACCATCATTGGTGCCAACGTGCTACGCGACATCATGGCCAGCTGGCGCGACTTTTTCGGTGGGCGCAGCGGCTCGTATGAGAAAGTGCTGCGCGAAGCAAAGGAAACCGCCCTGCGCGAGATGGAAGAACAAGCCCGTTTGATGGGAGCCAATGCCGTTATCGGTGTTGATTTGGACTACGAGACCGTGGGCGACTCCATGCTGATGGTGACTGCCGCCGGCACGGCCGTGGTGATGGAATAAACCGACATAAAAACGGAACTTTTTTATGTTAGGAACCCGCATTTCCCAAATTCTTCCCAAATTGCCACCTATTTTTGCACCAGAATCTTTAAAACATAAGCAGAACGATGAAAATAGAAGCAAGACAAAAAATCCGGAAATGGGCGCTGCCGCTGGTAGCAGCCGTATGCGTCACAAGTTTGCAAAGTTGCGACAAGGACGATGATTACGACATCCGCCAAGCCCCGCGCGAACTGGTAGAAGCGTTTAACGCCCAGTTCCCCGGCGTGGACGGACAATGGGTAGAATGGGAATGGAACGGGCGTATGAATGCCTACGAGGCAGACTTCTGGCAAGACCGCTACGAAAAGTCGGCCTGGTTCTCGAAGTCGTATGAATGGCTGATGACGGAAACGGATTATAACCCGCCCTTCAGCGAAGTGCCGCAAGCGGTGATAGATGCCGCCGAAACCCAAAACCCGGATTACCGGATAGAGGATATTGACTACATCGAAACACCTCAGGAGAACTATTACAACGTAGAAATGGAACGGAACGACCGCGACATCTACGTGGACATTTACGCCGACGGCACCTTGCGCTGAAAGGCAAGGGAATCATTTTGACACTGAAATAAGTCCGAGCAGGAGTTCCAAACTTCCACTCGGACTTTTTTTGTTCATAAATCCCGTCCAATAGAAAATTGCTTCCCACATTTTCACTAATTTTGCAACCAAAACACAACCAAACAATTTTCTAATTATGAAAAAGATTTTACTCGGGCTATGTTTCCTGACCCTTTGCTTGGGGATACAAGCCCAGCAAACCATCGACGTTGCCCGCTACGGCATCCGCCCCAACACAGGGAAAGACATGACACCCCGCATCCAGAAGATGCTGAAGAAAATCGCTCCGCTCTCCGGACAGGGAGAAGGCATCGTTCTCCGCTTTGCCCCAGGACGCTATGACTTCCATCCCGACAAGGCCGCCGAACGAACCTACTATATCTCCAACCACGACCAAGACAACCCCAAGCGTGTCGGCATCCACCTGGAAAACCTGAAGAACGTGACCTTGGACGGGGGCGGCGCCTCCTTCGTCTTCCACGGACGGATGTTGCCCCTGTCCCTGCTGAACTCGCAGCAATGCACCCTGAAGAACTTCAGCATCGACTTCGAGAACCCGCACATCGCACAGGTGCGCATTGTCCGGTCGGACACCGTGAACGGCACCGTGTTCCGCCCGGAACCGTGGGTGCGGTGGCGCATCGCGCCGGATTCCGTCTTCGAGGCCTACGGGGAAGGATGGACCGTGCGCCACAGCTGGGGCGTGGTCTTTGAGAAGGACACCAAACGGCTGGTCTACAACACGGGCGACCGCGCCTGCCCCACCCAAGGCGCCCGGCTGACGGAAAAGGGCAACGTACACGCCCCGCAATGGAAGGACTCTGCCCTGAAGCCCGACATGCGCTTCGTCATGCGCGGCTGGGGACGCCCCACGCCCGGCATCTTCCTGTACATGGACACGGACACCCGGCTGGAGAACATCCGCATCCACTATGCCGAGGGCATGGGCGTGCTGGGCCAGGTGTGCGAGGACATCACCCTGGACCGCGTCAGCGTCTGCCTGAAAGACGAAGACGATCCGCGTTGCTTCACCACGCAGGCCGATGCC
>CALUOW010000188.1 GCA_944322365.1 uncultured Bacteroides sp. | reverse complement strand
TTCGGCAACGGCCGCCTGGACGACGCGCAACGCTGGGACTTCGTCGAGGACTACTTTACGGGCAGCAGCGTGGAGGAGCTGAAAGAGAAATACTCTTAAATCTTTTGATAGGCCAACCGCTCGTCGCCATTCTTCAGGAAGATAATGCCGCAGTAGCGGAAGCCGTGCTTCAGGAGGATGTGTTGCATGATGCGGTTGTCCCTATGTGTGTCCGCCCGCAGGTTCGGCACTTGGCGGAAGCACCACTCCAGGCAGGCGGCAGCCACTCCGTGTACTTCCGGCCGGCTGGCCAACCGGTGGATGGTGGCGTATGGGCGGGCGTCGTCCAGCCAAGCCCCTTCATATATATAGGTATAGGTGGGGTCTTTGCCGGGGATGAAGGCGAAGGTGCCCACGGCCTCTCCTTGCCCGTCCAGGCAGACGTAGCTATGCCCTTGCTCGATG
Organism: uncultured Bacteroides sp.; assembly: GCA_944322365.1. Classification (GTDB taxonomy): domain Bacteria; phylum Bacteroidota; class Bacteroidia; order Bacteroidales; family Bacteroidaceae; genus Bacteroides. The sequence goes on along the minus strand of CALUOW010000188.1, from coordinate 4,252 downwards.
TCCCGCCGCACCAACTCCTCCGACGGGTATCCGCCCGTCCATTGCCGCAAGTTTCCGCTTTCGCGCATGATTTGCCGGCCCTGGTCGTAAAGCGCCATCAGGGCGGGCACGTCCTCGAAGGTAGAAAGTCTGATTTGCAGCATAATCTAGATATTTGCCCGCAAAGGTAGGGATTTTTGGCGGAATTACCTTTGGGAAAAGGCGGTTGGACTCTAGAGGGTTGCGACGAAGGACACTGGAGAGTTGTGACGATGGACACCGGAGAGTTGTGACGAAGGAAACCGGATAGTTGCCAGCGGGCTAACTCATATACTTGTTCAGTCTTGCTATCTTACCTAGCTCTGTCTCCCCATCAGCCCAGTCGTCACCGTCCAAGTTCTTCACCCGGAAAGTTATTGCCAGTTTACCCTCTAAACGAGCCAGAATCAGGTTGCATACAATTCGGGAGTTTGCAGCCTCACTATTGAACTCGTAAGTCGAGTCCAATCTAGTTTTCTCTATGTTCCCAAACAACTCTGTCAGTTCCCCCTCCAGTTCTTTGTACTTTTCTGGTTCCGAGTCGTATAGGTTGAAGTTAAATTCGTATCTAGCCATGTCTTTTCTTGATTTGTTGTAATAGAAAAAGAGGGAGTGCGCGGGGCACTCCCTCAGATTATTTGTATTTCTCGTGGTTGAGAAATAATGGTCTAAATTATTCGAACAGGTTGTTCAGGGCTTCGATGCAGTCATTAGTGTATTTCCACTTGTTATAAACGTTCGGGAAGTGCGTAATAATGCCGCTTTGCTCGATTTCGTATTTCTTCAAAGGATCTACATTTGTTCCATTGTAATAAGAGTAGATAACGCCCATAGCTTCGTTTACTTCAGCAAGAGTCTTAAAGCTATCCTTTGTATAAGCAACGTTACCGGCTTCCGTTGTTTTGAACCAATCATTATTGTCACCTTCAGCAAACTCAACCAAGATCTTCATCACATCGTATTCTTCAGCACCAGCGTAAGTGCGGATGTAAGAGTCGTCGGGTTCGTCACCAGTTGCATACTTGTAGCTCATTGTAGACAGCTTTAAGCGGTTGTTATTGCTTACTGTATTTCCGTACGTTGTCTTGATGTATGTTTCGAAGCCAGCGCTCAATTCGGTTTCTCCGTTCAGGATCTTAGCTGTAGCACTTGCTTGAGTGTAAACAGTTTCACCCAACCAAGTATCCGGAGTCAATTTAGCCATATAGTCAGACAAAGCCTTGTCACCTTTTGCTTTTTCAGCATCCACACCAGCTTTCACCACTTTAGCATAATCCTTTACGAATTGATCCAAAGTTTTAGCATTGGCACCTTCCAATCCTTTCCACTTGTTGTAAGCATCTTCAGCGGCTTTCTTAGCCTCTGTTAACTTCGTGTTCTTCCAATTAGGAGCGACTTTCGCCAAGAACTCAGCGTTCAATTTGCTCCAATCAGTGATTTCTGCGTTATTGGCCAAAGTTGCGTTGTCCAACCATGCAGCAACCACAGCCTTCAAAGCAGTCTCAAACGTAGCGTCAACTTTATTGTCACCGAACACGATGTTATTGCTTTCGCTCGACGTGTTGCGGAATTCACCTTCACCTTCTACAGCATCTGCTGACATTGTATCGGTTGTGAATGTGCCGCCTACATAAACTGTACCAGCGTTCTTAACTGCTGTTGCCGTCATGTTGCCAGTCTCGTTGATAGTCAGTGTAGCACCTTTCTCTACTACCAAAGAAGCCACCACAGCTTTTGTCGAAACCACAGCTACATCGGCGTCTTTTTTCACAGTCAGTTCGTTTTTCAGAGCTGCGTCGTTCGGTAAAGTCAACGTTGCTTCAGTTCCTTCGGTCACCTCAATGTCCTTCACGTCACCAAACTTAGCAATACTGAAGTCATCTGTCACATACAGTTTTGTGATTCCCTTACCTTTTGTAGAGAGGTCAATGCCTTTTGCATCATAATCTGCAGAACTTGTCTCGTAGGCTACTGTACCATTATCTCCACTCTCAACAGCCCAGTTAGTTTGATCCAACTTGTGCAGAACAATTTCACCGGTGTTGCTCGAAATCAACAGGCGAGAACCGTCAGCCACGTCGATTGTTCCCTCATTGGCAAAGGCTGCGTCGACACCAGTTTTGCTGCAAGAGATCTCTGCACCCTTGTTGTTATTGATGTCGCCTTTGTTAGTTGCAGTTCCCTCGGTGATGAAGATTTCGCCATTGTTCACGATAGTTGGCGTGTAACGGTTAGTCTGGTCTGCTTCATCCTTAATGGCAGGATCTCTATAAACAATCTCAGCCTCATTGGTGAACTGGCCTCTCAACGAACCGTCATTGGTAATGATACCCTTATTAACAGATTCTTCAGCCAGTGTCAATGTTCCTTTATTATTTACAGCACCATGTATTGCTGCCTCTTTTTCGTCAATGTTGTTTTTCAAGACGAATTCAGCTTTAGCGTCCTCCAAGATGTTCAGTGTTGCTCCCGGCTCGTTGTCAACGGCCTTTACACCTTTGTAGTTAACGATTTCATCTTCCTTTTCTTCGTCATAAACTACTGCGAACTCCAACGTACCATTGTTTTCAATGCTCTTAGCAGCGAACGTTCCGTCCGTCGTCAGTTTTGCACCTTCCTCGATGACAACCTCGTCAGCCGATACATTTTTCATTGTCACGTTGTCACCAGCTACTTTCAGGGTGCCTTCCACGGTGATTTCAGCACCGTTAGTCGGGTACTTCGTGTTGTTAGTGATAGCGAAGTCCTTACCAGCGATGATGAACTTGGCAGCACCATCCTTATCGCTGTTCTGGTTCTTACCCAGCAGAGATACATAGTTGTTCCAGTCTTCTTCGGAAGTTACTACATAAGGAATTTCGTCCGGAGTGCTCACAGAAACTGTAACGCTCATGATGCCGTTGCGCGTAACATTCCAATTCTGGATGCCACCGGCATACACATTGCCTTCTGTTGTGTAAATATACAAAGTCACTTCAGAGTCACCAGAAACAGTTGCAAAATCCTGAGCCGGAACAACCAAGTATGTCTCAAAAGTTTTGTTATTTTGTCCGTCAGCCTTTAACTCAGTCCCTTCAGGTACCTTGGCCACCATGACCTTGCTGGCTTTATTCAACTCATCATTAATATAGAGTTCTTCATCAGTATCGTTCTTATTCAAAGCGAAATCAGAAGTTTCAGTCATCTGCTTCAATGCATCCTGGTAATCCTTCGTGCTAGTTTCCAACTTAGCGAACAACCCGGAAACCGTCTTGTTACTGATTTGTCCGTTCAAGGCAAATTCATTGTTCCCGTTTGCCTGCAGCACAATCTTGTCCACATAGCCGCCGGCATAGTGGTTGTCAATAACCACCTTAATCTTGGCATAACCAAAGATGTTTACCAATTGCAAGCTAGCATTCAGATCTTCCTTATTCAAGAACTGAGCGCCCACACCCATGTTATACTTCTCAACAGAAGCCTTCGGATCGAACTTGCCATCCTTGCCGCTCAAGTCCTGCATCACAGGAATAGAGTACATAGGAGCCGTACGGGCATGGTTATTCTCATTGTAGGGGAAGTAGAACAAGTAGTTACCTTCCACCATGGTGTGGTTGATGGCCCATTCTCCCTGAGCATTCAGCACGAACGGATGGTTGGTAGATACATAAGGAACAACCGGGAATTGTTGGCCTTCCGGCTTGCTCGGATCATACTGGTCAATGATAGCACCACCGATCGTATCCCCTACCTCGTAGCTAAAAGAAAGGCCGGAACCTTCGCCCGCGCTGAAACGCGTGTCCGGTCCGCCGAAGTTCAACTTGAAATCCTCACTCAGCAGGGCGCGCTGTGCCATGTCACTGCCGGTGACAGCTTCATTAAAATCATCAGCCACGCAAGCTGCAAACAATGCAGGAATGGCCAATGCGGTTAAAATGTGTTTTGTTCTCATTGTTGAATTTAAATTAGTAATTACTTAATTTTAGTTCTCAATTCATCCATTTCATTGATTACATCTCTTCCGGTTGTTCGGGCGTGAATGAACCCGCGAAACCTTTTTCCACAGCGATCTCCAGAACCTCTACCTCCGGAGCCACATACATTTCTTTCTTTTCCATAAGTCAATCTTTGTTTAAATTGTTAATAATATAAAATTTGATACTCTTTCGGATTGTTACTGCCCGTCCGCTTCGCTCCTCCAAACATCGCAATTCAGGGGGCTTCGGGGCACAATTCAGGCTGCAAAGTAAAGAAC
>CALUOW010000187.1 GCA_944322365.1 uncultured Bacteroides sp. | reverse complement strand
GCTACGTGGGCGACATCATCCCCCGCGGCGAGCACCACTACGGCCAATGGATGGTGAACCACTACCTGCACGCCGTGCAGAAAGCTGCCGACTACAAAATCATGGTCAACGCCCACGAAGCGGTGCGCCCCACCGGACTCTGCCGCACCTACCCCAACCTCATCGGCAACGAATCCGCCCGAGGCACGGAGTATGAATCCTTCGGCGGCAACAAGGTGTACCACACCACTATCCTGCCCTTCACGCGACTCATCGGCGGCCCGATGGACTACACGCCGGGCATCTTCGAGATGGATTGCAGCAAGCTGAACCCCTCTAACAACTCGCACGCCCGCACCACGCTGGCCCGCCAACTGGCCCTGTACGTCACCATGTACAGCCCCCTGCAGATGGCTGCCGACGTGCCAGAAAACTACGAGCGGTTCATGGACGCCTTCCAGTTCATCAAGGACGTGCCCGTGGATTGGGAAGAGAGCAAGTATCTGGAAGCAGAGCCGGGCGAATACATCACCATCGCCCGCCGCGCCAAGGACACCGGCGACTGGTACATGGGCTGCACCGCCGGATACAACGGCCACGAATCGGACCTGAAGCTGGATTTCCTGGCTCCGGGCAAGAAATACGAGGCCACCATCTACGCCGACGCCAAGGACGCCCACTGGGAGACCAACCCGCAAGCCTACACCATCACCACCAAGAAGGTGACCAGCAAGAGCCGCCTGAAGCTGAAAGCGGCCGTCGGCGGCGGATGGGCAGTGTCCATCAAGGAAATCAATGAATGAAGAATCAGATAGAGGTAAAAAAGATTGGATAATGTCTTCAATAGGTATTTTTTCGAGAAGAAACAACCCTATTAACTTAATACAAACTTCAAATTTACTGACATGAAAGAAATTTTACTAAGAAGTTCAGGCAAGTTCCTCCTCCTATGGGTGGTGGGTATCTTGCTATCCGTGCAAGCCTTTGCCCAAAGCATCACGGTCAAAGGCATTGTGAAGGATGAAACCGGCCTCGGCGTCATCGGCGCAAGCGTCATGGTGAAAGGCACGAGCAACGGCGCCATTACCGACTTGGACGGCAATTTCACCCTGCAAGCCAATCAAGGGGACATCATCGTCATCAGCTACATCGGCTACAAGACCGTTGAAATCCCCGCGCAAGCCACCATCAACGTCATCCTGGAAGAAGACACCGCCGTGCTGGACGAAGTAGTCGTCATCGGATACGGCTCGGTGAAGAAAAGCGACCTGAGCGGCTCCGTGGTGGCCATCGAAGCCGAAGAGCTGAACCGAGGCGCCATCACCTCCCCGCAAGAGCTGATGCAAGGCAAGGTGCCGGGCCTCAGCGTGACCAGCGGCGACGGCGGCCCCGGATCCGGCTCGACCATCCGCATCCGCAGCGGCGCCTCGCTGAACGCCAGCAACGACCCGCTGATTGTCATCGACGGAGTGCCCGTGTCCAACGACGCCGCCCCCGGCACGCCCAACGCCTTGGGCACCATCAACCCGAACGACATCGCCACCTTCACGGTGCTGAAGGATGCCTCGGCCACGGCCATCTACGGTTCGCGCGCATCCAACGGCGTCATCATCATCACCACCAAGAAAGGCGCGGAAGGAAAGATCCAAGTGACCTACAACAGCACCTACTCTTATAAGGATCCCTACAACCGCGTCAATGTAATGACGGGCGACGAGTTCCGCCAAACAATGCTCAGCCAATATGCAGGGCAAGACGTGTACAGCACCATCGAAAGCAACCTGAACATGTACCCCGGCGTCAGCACCAACTGGCAAGACGAAATCTTCCAAGGCGGGCTGGGCACCGACCAAAACATCGCCGTCTCCGGCAAGGCAGGTTTCCTCCCCTTCCGCGTATCTTTCGGCTACAACAAAGAGCGAGGCACCCTGAAGACCTCCGACTACGAACGCTATACGGGCGCCGTCAACCTCAGCCCCAAGTTCTTCGACGACCACCTCAGCGTGGACATCAACGTGAAGGGCACCATCAACAACAACCGCTTTGCCGACTCCGGCGCAGTGGGCGCCGCCATCTCCTACGACCCCACCAAACCCGCCTACGCCACGGGCAGCTACACGGAAGGATTGAACGGATACAACGGCTTCTACAACCACACCAACCCGCAAGCCGACGGCTCCTACCTGCCGGACACCAACGCGGCGACCAACCCCCTGTCTTTGCTCTACGACGTGAACAACCAAGGCACCACCAAGCGTAGCCTGGGCAACCTCCAGCTGGATTACAAAATCCACGGCTTCGAAGACCTCCGCCTGAACCTGAACCTGGGCTACGACGTGGCCAAGACGACGGGCGACAACTACGTCAACCCCTACTCCTTCCAAGCTACGAAGGACACCGACTTCCCGCTGCTAGGCCAAGGCGGCTCGTGGCGTAACCTGCGCCGCAACCACCTGTTAGACTTCTACGCCAACTACGTGCACTACTTCGAGCCCATCAAGAGCAACGTGGACTTGATGGTGGGTTACTCCTGGCAGCACTTCTACTACAAAGACTTCACGCAGCAGAAGTCCAACCCCGCAGTAGGCGAGTTTGCAGGCATGACAGCTCCCGCCGGCTGGACATGGAGCGAAGACGAGCAACGCTACCTGCGCGACGACAGCAAGGCCAATCCGTGGGAGAACTACCTGGTGTCCTTCTTCGGACGCTTGAACTACAACCTGATGGACCGCTACCTCTTGACCGCTACCCTGCGCCGCGACGGCTCCTCGCGCTTCAGCAAGAACAACCGCTGGGGTCTCTTCCCCTCCGTGGCCTTGGCATGGAGCCTCATCAACGAGCCGTTCATGGAAGGCACCCGCGACGTGCTCTCCAACTTGAAACTCCGCTTGGGCTACGGCGTCACCGGCCAGCAAGACATCGGCGACTACATGTACCTGACGAAGTACGTGTTCAGCTCCAACAACAACACCATGTACAACGGCACCTACCTGCTGAAGCCCGACGGCTACAGCCCCGACCTGAAGTGGGAAGAAACGCACACGTACAACGTGGCCATCGACTACGGCTTCCTGAACAACCGCATCAATGGTAGCCTGGAGTTCTACGTAAAGCAAACCAAAGACCTGCTGAACACCGTCAGCGCGCCCGCCGGCACCAACTTCACCAACACGATTACGGCCAACGTCGGCGAGATGAAAAACAAAGGCGTCGAGTTCAACATCAACGCCGTGGCCATCCAGACAAAGGACTTCTCGTGGAATATCGGCTACAACATCACTTGGAATGACAGCGAAATCACCAAGCTGACCGCCAGCTACAATCCCGACTACGAAGGCATCGTGGCCGCCAACGCCCCCTTCGGCACCGGCATCGCCCTCTCGCGCCACCAGGTGGGCAACGCCCCCTACACCTTCTGGCTCTACCAGCAAGTGTATGACGAAAACGGCAAGCCCATCCAAAACGCCTTGGTAGACCGCAACGGCAACGGCGCCATCGACGACGGCGACCGCTACTTCACCAACAAGAGCCCGCTGGCCGACGTCTACATGGGCTTCAGCTCGCAATTCCAATGGAAGAACTGGGACCTCGGCTTCAACCTCCGCGCCAGCATCGGCAACTATGCCTTCAACGCCACGGCGGCCGACAACGGCTCGTACAACAACTACGGCGGCTTGGGCACCCTGTCCAACATCAACAAGGATGCCGTGGACTACACCGGCGGATTCCGCCACACCACCAGCACCGAAGCCAAATACTCCGACCTCTACCTGGAGAACGCTTCCTACCTGAAGATGGACAACATCACGCTGGGCTATACGTTCGACAAGTTCTTTACGGACAAGATTTCCGGACGCATCAGCGCCTCCGTGCAAAACGTCTTCACCATCACGAAGTATTCGGGGCTGGATCCGGAAATCCCCGGCGTCAACGGCATTGACGGCACCATCTGGCCCCGTCCGCGCACCTTCACATTAGGACTCAATCTTAACTTTTAACCTGCAACATAGACGATTATGAAACTGAAATATATCACAGCATCCCTGCTGGCAACCGGCTTGCTCTCGATGACCGGTTGCATCAACGACCTCGACGTGCTCCCGTTGGACCCCGACGTAGTGACCTCCGACGACGCCTACGGCAGCGCCGAAAGCTACACCATGGCACTGAACAAAATCTACTCCGTATGGGCGATCTCCGGACAGGATGGCGCCGGCTCGTCGGACATCAACGGGCTGGATCCGGGCAACACCGTGTTGCTGCGCTGCTGGTTCACCGTGCAAACCACCCCCACCGACGAGACCAAAAACGCCTGGCCGGACGCCTGGGTATCGTCCATGAACTCCATCACCTGGACAACGGCGCAAGTCGAGCCCATCGAAGGAGCCTACCAACGCGCCATGTACATCGTGGGCTTGGTGAACGAGTTCCTGAAGAACATCGGCAACGCCCCCGCCGGGATTGACCAGACGCAATATGCCGCCGAAGCCCGCTTCTGCCGCGCCCTGGCCTACTACACGCTGATGGATCTCTTCGGACGCCCGCCGTTCATCACGGAAGAGAACTATTCGATTGCCCCCTCGCAACTGACGCGCGCCGAACTCTTCGACTGGATCGAAGGCGAATTGCTGGACATCTACGACGCCCTGCCCGCACGCGCCGAATACGGACGCGCCGGACAAGCGGCGGTGGACGCCCTCCTCTCGCGCATGTACCTCAACGCCGAGGTCTACGCCGGCACCCCGCGCTATGACGACTGCATCGCCCGCTGCAACAACGTCCTCAACGCCGGCTACAGCCTGGCCGACAACTACGCCGAACTCTTCATGGCCGACAACGGCGAAAATGCCAACGCCAACAAGGAAATCATCTTCCCCGTCTGCGCCGACGGCGAGACGACCCAGTCCTACGGCATCGGCGCCATCATCCTGGGTTCGCGCGCCAGCACCCAGGGCGCAGAGAGCGGCGTCAGCGGCGGATGGGCCGGATTCCGCGCCACGGGCAACCTGGTGCGCGTGTTCGACTTCCCCAGCAACGACGAGAGCCTCTGGACGGCCGACAACATCGAAGACAAACGCGGCATCTTCTACAGCGAAGGCAAGAGCGTGGACATCACCACGTCCAACCTGACGTTTGACACGCAAGGATGGTCCGTCTTCAAGTTCACCAACCTCAACAGCGACGGCACCCCCGGCAAGAACGCCACCTTCCCCGACACGGACTTCCCCCTCTTCCGCCTGGGCGAAATCTACCTGAACTATGCCGAGGCCGTGGCGCGCGGCGGACAAGGCGGCAGCATCGAGACGGCCGTCGGCTACATCAACGCCCTGCGCGCACGCGGCGGCGTAGACCCCGTCAACAGCAACTGGCTGACAGCCAACGCCAACGTGGGCGGCACCAATGCCAGCGTGCAATTCGGCAACCTGCTGAACGAACGCCAGCGCGAGATGTACTGGGAGTGCACCCGCCGCACGGACCTCATCCGCTTCGGCCTCTTCACCTCCGGCAGCTACCTCTGGACGGAGAAAGGCGGCGTGCCCACCGGCGTGGGCGTGGACAGCCACTACGACCTCTACCCCATCCCCACGACGGATCTGAGCGTCAACGCCAACCTGACCCAAAACGAAGGCTATTAACCACTTATCTTTTAATCTGATAAAAAAAGAAAACATCGTTATGAAACTATTCAATTACATATCCCTACTGGGCGCCGCACTGGCTTTCGCCGCCTGCGAGAGCGACCTGGAGACCGTGACCTACAACGCGGCCGACGCCCAAGCAGCCGTGTTGGCCGAGCTGGACGCAGCCTACGTGCTGGACGCGCAACTGTCCGACCAAACCGCATTGACCCTGCAATGGACCGAACCCGAACTGGGCTACCCGGCCGTGGCGACCAACTACATCCAGCTGGACGTGGCCGGCAACCAATTTGCCAACCACGCCGTGGCGGCCTCCGTCGGCAAGGGCGGAAGCTACGCCATCACCCACAACGACCTGAACAACCTGCTGATGGGCATCCTCGAAGACCGGGGCATGGAGTTGACAGCCGCCGACTTCGAATTCCGCATCGCCACCACCATCTCGCCCGCCGCCGACACGTTGTACTCCAACGTCGTCAGCACCCGCATCACCCCCTTCGTGGGCGAACGCCAGTACCCGCAGTTGTGGGTCATCGGCGACTATTGCGGATGGAACCACGGCAGCTGCCAATACCTCTACTCGGCCAACGAGGACGACAACTACGCCGCCATGATCTACTTTGACGGCAAAGCGGCCAACGGCTGGAAGCTGACCCCCGCCGCCGACTGGAATAACGGCGAATGGGGCATGAGCGGCACGCCCGCCGCCGAAGCAGCTTCGCAAACCCTGGTGACCAGCGGCGGAGCCAACATCAACGTTTACTCGCACAACAGCTACTACCTGGAGTTCAACACCATCACCGGCGAGCTGAAGGCATCCCAGGCATACGACTCGTGGGGCATCGTCGGCGCGCACAACAACTGGGGCAGCGGCGACACCCCCATGACCCTGGCCAGCGAGACGGACGCCACGGGCGCCACACAGTATTACCTGACCGCCACCATGGACATGGCCGCCGGCAACACCTGGAAAATCCGTCCCGACGAGAAGTGGGAGAATGACAAAGGCCCCGCTGCCGTCGAGCTGGAAGGCGACGCGGCCGACAACGGCGACGGCAACTTCCGCGTGGATGCCGCCGGCAACTACACCATCAAGTGGTACTTCAACAAAGTGACGCAACGCTTGGTAGTGACAAAGAACTGACCCGCACCGCAGCAATAAAGTAGGAACCGATAGAGGCGGAGGGCGTGCCCTGGAGAAAGGGGATGCGTCCTCCGCTTCGCTTTTTCCGATGGGAAGAAGGGAATAATACCAACCCGTCTCCCAGAGTTTGGCAGTCTCGCTCCCACGACGTGGAAGTCTCACTCCTAGGGCATGGGAGTCACACTCCCAAGGCGTGGTAATCCCACTCCCCGATCGGGGAACGTCCCTTCCTCCTCATCCAGCATCGCGTGAGCCGTTTTTTTTCCGCCCCGGAGGCCGGGATTTGCCGATTTATGCTTATTTTTGCGCCCAAACAAAACGTAAAAGCAATTCTAATGAGCATGAATAAGAACAAACTGACCATCGGGGCGGGCATCGTGCTGCTCCTGCTGTTGGCGGGCGTCAGCGTCTTGCTGGTGTCGGAGAAGAAAGCGAACCGCGAACTGACGCAGGAATTCGAGTTGGAAAAGGAAGACTTGGAAAACCAGTACACCAGCTTCGCCCGCCAGTACGACGAACTGAAGCTGACAGTGTCCAACGACTCGCTGTCCGCCCTGCTGGAGCAAGAGCAGCTGAAGACGCAACGCCTGCTGGAAGAACTGCGCACGGTGAAGAGCACCAACGCCAGCGAAATCCGCCGCCTGCGCAACGAACTGGCCACGCTGCGCAAGGTGATGGTGAGCTACATCAACCAGATTGACTCGCTGAACCGCCTGACCGCCCGGCAACAAGAAATCATCGCCGACGTGACGCAGAAGTACCACACGGCATCGGCCACCATCAGCAACCTCTCGCAAGAGAAGAAGGAGCTGAACCAAAAAGTGACGCTGGCCGCCCAGCTGGACGCAACGGCCATCGGCGTGACCCCCCTGAACAAGCGCAACCGCCGGACGAAGCGCATCAAGAACATCGTCCAACTGAAGATAGACTTCACCATCAGCAAGAACATCACCGCCGAGACGGGCGAGCGCACCCTCTACGTCCGCATCCTGAAGCCGGACAACGACGTGCTGTCCAAGAGCGCGTCGGACGTGTTCGACTACGAGAACCGCCAACTGCGCTACTCCATCAAGAAATACATCGAATACAACGGCGAAGAACAACCCGTCACCGTCTACTGGGACGTGGAAGAATACCTCTACGCCGGCGCCTACCGCGTGGACATCTTTGCCGACGGCAACCTGATAGGGACGGGCGGATTCGAATTGGAGTAAGGAGAGGAGTTAACTCCTTTAACTCCTTTAACTCCTAAAGTATAGCTTTTTCGTGAACAAATCGCCGGCATCCTTGTTTATAGCGTCAAGAAAATGTATGCAATAAGAACAATGAAAAAGATTTTTTGTATCATCGCCCTGGCCTGCTCCCTGCTGCCCTGCGCGGCGCAAGGCGTGCTCAGCCTGGACAGTTGCCGCACCTTGGCCATCGCCAACAACAAGGAACTGCAGATGGGCCGCGAACGGATCCGGGCTGCCCGCTACCAACAGAAGGCGGCCTTCGCCAACTTCCTGCCCAAGCTGTCCGCCGCCGGGGGCTACATGCGCTCCAGCCGCGAACTGTCCTTGCTGAGCGACGCGCAGAAGGGCGCCCTCTCCGGCTTGGGCGCCAGCTTGGGGACGCCCCTGCAACAAGCCGCGCAAGCCATCGCCCAAGTCTACCCCGAACTGGGCGGCTCGCTGTCCGCCTTGGGGCAAAGCCTGACCGGCGCGCTGGACAACGCGGGAAGCGCCTTGGTGGACGCGCTGCGCACCGACACGCGCAACATGTACGCCGGCGCCCTGACCCTGACCCAACCGCTCTACATGGGCGGCAAAATCCGCGCCTACAACAAAATCACCCGCTATGCCGAAGAACTGGCCCGCCAACAACACCGGGCAGGGACGCAAGACGTCATCCTCAGCACCGACCAAGCCTATTGGCAGGTGGTGTCGCTGGCGCATAAAAAGAAACTGGCCGAAGGCTACCTCCGGTTGCTCCAAAAGCTGGAAAGCGACGTGGACAAGATGGTGGCCGAAGGCGTGGCCACCCGCGCGGACGCCCTCTCCGTCAAGGTGAAGGCAAACGAAGCCGCCCTGGCGCTGACCAAGGTGGACGACGGGCTGAACCTGGCGCGGATGCTGCTCTGCCAACTGTGCGGGCTGGACCTCGCCGCCCCCGTCCGCCTGGCCGACGAGACGGAAGACGACCTCCGCCCCTCGGCCGCGACGGCAAGCCCCGTCGACTTGGACGCCGTCTACGCCAGCCGCCCGGAGATACGCAGCCTGGAGCTTGCCGCCGACATCTACCGGCAGAAGGTCAACGTGGCGCGCGCCGACTACCTGCCCTCGCTCGCCCTGATAGGCGGATACGTGGCCACCAACCCCTCGGTATTCAACAGCTTCGAGAAGAAATTCAAAGGCATGTGGAACGTGGGCGTCACCCTCTCCCTGCCCATCTGGCACTGGGGCGAAGGCATCTACAAGGTGAAAGCCGCCAAATCCGAGGCGCGCATCGCCCAATACCAACTGCAAGACGCGCGCGAAAAGGTTGAACTGCAAGTCAGCCAATCCGCCTTCCAAGTGAACGAAGCCGCCAAGAAACTGGCCATGGCCGACAAGAACCTGGAGAAAGCCGACGAGAACCTGCGCTACGCCACGCTGGGATTCGAAGAAGGCGTCATCCCCGCCAGCAACGTGCTGGAGGCGCACACCGCCTGGCTATCCGCCCAATCCGAACGCATCGACGCGCAGATAGACGTCAAACTGACGGAAACCTGCCTGAAGAAGGCGACGGGGCGGTTGACAGATGAAATTGCAAGTTTTTGAGTTCGTAAGTTTTTAAGTTCGTAAGTTTTTGAGTTCGTAAGTTTTGAGTTCATAAGTTTTTGAGTTCGTAAGTTTTGAGTTCGTAAGTTTTGAGTTCGTAAGTTTTGAGTTCATAAGTTTTTGAGTTTTTGAGTTCGTAAGTTTTTAAGTTGACATGTGTCAACAACATTATGAACTAAAACCCAATAACTCAAAAACTAAGAAACTCAAAAACTAAGAAACTCAAAAACTAAGAAACTCAAAAACTCAAAAACTAAGAAACTCAAAAACTAAGAAACTCAAAAACTCAAAAACTAAGAAACTCAAAAACTAAGAAACTCAAAAACTCAAAAACTCAAAAACTCAAAAACTCAAAAACTATAATCATGAACCTGAAATCGCAAAACAGCAATATGTTGTTGGCCTTCCTCACCCTGCTGGGCGTGGTGGCCGTCGTAGCCGTCGCAGGCTTCTTCGCCCTGCGCAAAGGACCCGAA
>CALUOW010000186.1 GCA_944322365.1 uncultured Bacteroides sp. | reverse complement strand
GAGCCGCTGGTTTACGAAGCCATCAAGGTACAGACGCGTAACTACAAATCATAATCAGTTAACAAGAGACAAGTTAACGAGGCTACAAGGTTCATGCGTAACCACAAGGACTTGATAGTATGGCAGAAGAGCATGGCATTAGTGAAGGAAATATATCAAATATCCCGTTCTTTTCCGAAAGAAGAGATATACGGCATAACTTCACAAATGCGGCGGGCAGCCGTCTCAATTCCTTCAAATATAGCAGAAGGCTATGGCAGAGGACACGAGAAAGAATTGATTCAGTTCCTCTACATAGCTTTAGGCTCGGCTTCAGAAGTGGAAACCCAGTTAATCATCTGTAAAGAGATTGGCTATCTAAAGGAAGAGGAATTTGAAAGACTAAACGCTCTGAACATTGAAATAGTGAAGATGCTTTCAGCACTGATAAACAAGCGTTACTATCATCCTTGTTGACTGAAGCCTTGTCAACTTGTCAACTAAAAAAAATAAAGACATGGATAAAAATATAAGTTTCACCCTTAAGGTATGGCGTCAGAAAGGCCCGAAGGCACAAGGCGCATTTGAGACCTACGAAATGAAGGACATCCCGGGCGACACCTCGTTCCTGGAAATGATGGATATCCTGAATGAACAACTCATCAGCGAGGGCAAGGAGCCCGTCGTATTCGACCACGACTGCCGCGAAGGCATCTGCGGCATGTGCTCGCTCTACATCAACGGACACCCGCACGGCCCCGCACAGGGCGCCACGACGTGCCAGATCTACATGCGCCGCTTCAACGACGGCGACGTCATCACCGTTGAACCGTGGCGTTCGGCCGGCTTCCCCGTCATCAAGGACCTGATGGTGGACCGCACGGCTTACGACAAAATCATGCAGGCCGGCGGCTACGTCAGCGTGCCCACGGGCGCCCCGCAGGATGCCAACGCCATCCTCATCCCGAAACCCATTGCCGACGAGGCCATGGACGCTGCCAGCTGCATCGGTTGCGGCGCTTGCGTGGCTGCCTGCAAAAACGGTTCCGCCATGTTGTTCGTGTCTGCCAAGGTGAGCCAGCTGAACCTGCTGCCGCAAGGCAAGCCCGAGGCTCTGCGCCGCGCCAAGGCCATGCTGGCCAAGATGGACGAACTGGGCTTCGGCAACTGCACCAACACCCGCGCCTGCGAGGCAGAATGCCCGAAGAACGTGTCCATCAGTAACATCGCCCGCCTGAACCGCGACTTCATCCGCGCCAAGCTGAAAGATTAATCAAGACTCCTTTCTACATTTGATTAATATCAACAGGGAACCCTCTCCTGACGGATGCTGTCCGGACGGAGAGGGTTCTTTTTTGCTTAGAGGCTGTTTAAATCTTCACTTGTGCTTTATTCCGCTGCTTAACATAACAGAGAAAGCGATTTTTAAACAGGCTCTTAACCTCATTGCTTCCCAATTCGCCGATCAATCATTCAGACAATTTACCACAAACAAAATCAATAGATATTTACTAAACAGACGCGAAATACCGAAAAAACCGGACAATTAGCCTCGCCTGGCCCGTTTGCCGTATTCTCCGCTCCTCAGAGAAACAAACGCCTCAAAGACAATAAATCCGTCCTCTAACGCACTGAAAATGCGAGAAATCGTCTAATTTTCCCTTCCATCTCCGTTATTCCTCCGTTATCCCTCTCTTATCCCTCTCTTATCCCTCTCTTTTTTGTCTCTTTCAAGGCTCTTCTAGAAAGAGCGTTTTGACGGTCCGGCAACAATGAAGGAGAAGACAACGAAAAGACGAGTTTACATTATTTACAACAAATGCAAGCAAATGTTAATATTTTTTCAAATACAATTTTAGAGTTAAGCCAATAGTTGGTAAACAAGCCACATACACAGAAAGGCCTTAAACAGGCTCTTAATAATCCTAAAAACCGACAGAAAATTACACATAAGACTACAGGATTCGCCCAAAAACAATAACTTAGCACCCGCTTAGTACATTGCATCAAGTACGATTCAAGATAAACATAAAAAGCAAGGCCCGAAGCTGCAAGAGGGCACATAAAGCATTACTACCATGAACAAATACATCTTCCTTTCATTCCTGTGCACATTGACGTTTCTAATATCTTGCCAAAATACTCCGCCCACACATTCTCCAACCAAGGTAATCCATATAGCAGACTTCGATGGAAAGTCTTTGGAACTATCACAACTGCCCCCACTGGTGCGCCGGCTCGAACTTCGTGAAGACACCAGTGGCTACATCGGGCAAATCAAAGACGTCTGTGCGATGGATTCAGACCTATACATACTGGATGCCGTAACACTCTCCCTTTCCCGTTTCGGATTGAAAGACGGGAAAATGCGGCAAACCATCCATGACCAAGGTAACGGACCTTTGGAATATATCCAGCCCGTGGCATTGACATCTGACGAGAACAATGTCTATGTCTTAGACCTGCCCGGCATGGCCATCGTCACCTACGACAGGGATTTGAAAGCCCAAAAGAAAACAGCGCTGCCTGTGCCTTGTCCCGATTTTATCAAGGTGGAGGGTGGATTCCTATGCTACAATCTGACGCCATCGGATGATTTCCAACCTCTGCTATTCATCAATGACGAAGGAAACATACAGGAGGCTTTTCAGGTAAGCCACCAACACCTGTCACTGACGACCGGAGCGAAGATTTTCACCCGCAATGCCCGCAAGGAGGTGTT
>CALUOW010000185.1 GCA_944322365.1 uncultured Bacteroides sp. | reverse complement strand
TGGGAGGCCCTCTATGGGGACGAAAAGAAAGACCGTGCCCCGGAGGAACGCTTTGCCTATTTGATAGAGAAGATAGCTCGGACCACCGGGCGGAATGTCGTCGTCCTGGTGGACGAATACGACAAGCCCCTGCTACAGGCCATTGGCAACGAATCCCTGCAAACGGAGTACAAGAACCTGCTGAAAGCCTTTTACGGTGTGCTGAAAAGCCAGGACGCATATATCCGCTTCGCCCTGTTGACGGGCGTCACGAAGTTCAGCAAGGTCAGCATCTTCAGCGACCTGAATAACTTGAACGACATTTCGTTGTCTTCCAAGTTCGCCACGATCTGCGGCATTACGGAGGAAGAACTTTATGCCGGCTTTGCGGAAGACATCAAGATCTTGGCCGATAGCAGCGGTTTGTCCCTGGACGAGGCGAAACAGGAATTAAAAGAATGGTATGACGGTTATCATTTTGCTTCGGACTGTCCGGACATTTACAATCCGTTCAGCCTGCTAAACGTATTCTCCGAAATGAAGTTTGGCAGCTACTGGTTCGAGACCGGCACGCCTACCTTCTTGGTTACTTTGCTCAAGAAGGGTCATTACGTCCTCAGCAACTTGGACAAGGAACAAGTGACGCGGGACATGCTGGGCGACATCGACAACATCGGCGGCAATCCGTTGCCCATCCTCTATCAGAGCGGCTATCTTACCCTGAAAGGCTACGACCGTGAGTTTGGCACCTATTCCCTGGGCTTCCCCAACCGGGAAGTGTCCGAAGGCTTCAACCGCTACCTCCTGTTGGGCTATGCCTCCGTCCCGTCCGGCAATTCCGCCTTCCAGATACAGAACTTTGTCTGGGAAGTCCGTCGTGGCGACACCGATGCCTTCATGCGGCGTCTTCAGAGTTTCTTTGCCGACACGCCATACGAATTGGCCCGCGACTTGGAGGTTCATTACCAAAACGTGCTGTTCATCGTCTTTAAGCTCTTGGGCTTCTACGTGCAAGTGGAGTACCACACCTCGCAAGGCCGCATCGACCTGGTGTTGCAGACACCCCAGTACATCTACGTGATGGAGTTCAAGCTGGACGGCACGGCGGAAGAAGCCTTGCAACAGATAGAGGAGAAGCAGTACGCCTTGCCTTTCGCGTCGGATGCGAGGAAGTTGTACAAGGTGGGGGTGAACTTCAGCAATGCGGTCAGGAATATCGAGAAATGGATTGTCAAGGAATAAAATCATAGGTTATGGAAGACAGATTATATCCGATAGGCATACAGACCTTCGAGAAGATTCGTCAAGGCGGCTATTGTTATGTAGATAAGACTGCGCTGGTATATCAACTGGCTCAATCGGGGCAATATATCTTTCTGAGCCGCCCGCGCAGGTTCGGCAAGAGCCTGCTTCTGAGTACGCTGGAAGCCTACTTTCAAGGCAAGAAAGAGTTGTTCGAGGGCCTGGCGATGGAGCAACTGGAGAAAGAATGGACGGAATATCCGGTGCTACGCCTGGACTTGAACGCCCGTCGTTACGAAGACGCTTCTTCCTTGGTTGCGATTCTGAACCAGCATCTGGAACAGTGGGAGGCCCTCTATGGGGACGAAAAGAAAGACCGTGCCCCGGAGGAACGCTTTGCCTATTTGATAGAGAAGATAGCTCGGACCACCGGGCGGAATGTCGTCGTCCTGGTGGACGAATACGACAAGCCCCTGCTACAGGCCATTGGCAACGAATCCCTGCAAACGGAGTACAAGAACCTGCTGAAAGCCTTTTACGGTGTGCTGAAAAGCCAGGACGCATATATCCGCTTCGCCCTGTTGACGGGCGTCACGAAGTTCAGCAAGGTCAGCATCTTCAGCGACCTGAATAACTTGAATGATATTTCGTTGTCTTCCAAGTTCGCCACGATCTGCGGCATTACGGAGGAAGAACTATACACGACCTTTGCCGAAGACATCCGCTGCTTGGCCGAGAAGGACCGAACGGGCGTGGAGGAAACGAAGCAGAAACTGAAAGAATGGTATGACGGCTATCATTTTACCCCCGAATGCCCGGACCTTTACAATCCTTTCAGCCTGCTGAATGTCTTTTTCGAGATGCGTTTCCGCAGCTATTGGTACGAGACGGGCACTCCCTCGTTCTTGGTGGAGCTGCTTAAGAAAGACCATTACGACTTGTACCGCATGGCTCACGAAGAAGTCACGGAAGATATGCTGATGGGCCTGGACGCGATGGAAAACAGCCCCATCCCCGTGCTGTATCAGAGCGGTTACCTGACCTTGAAGAGCTATGATCCGGTGTTTGGCCTTTACACCCTTGGCTTTCCCAACCGGGAGGTAGACGAAGGATTTACGCGCTATCTTTTGCCGCGTTATGCCACGATGCGTACGGGTGAGAGCGCTTTCCAAATTCGTAATTTCATCCAAGAGGTAATGCGTGGCGACACCGATGCCTTCATGCGGCGTCTTCAGAGTTTCTTTGCCGACACGCCATACGAATTGGCCCGCGACTTGGAGGTTCATTACCAAAACGTGCTGTTCATCGTCTTCAAGCTCTTGGGCTTCTACGTGCAAGTGGAGTACCACACCTCGCAAGGCCGCATCGACCTGGTGTTGCAGACTCCCCAGTACATCTACGTGATGGAGTTCAAGCTGGACGGCAC
>CALUOW010000184.1 GCA_944322365.1 uncultured Bacteroides sp. | reverse complement strand
CGTGAAGCCTGTGGAGGAAGGCCGTGGCTTTCCTTCGCCAAGGGACATCCTAAAGTTCGGAAAGCACGAGGCTTTGGCTCGCTTTGACGTGCCCTTCTATCGGCGCAAAGGATACGAATCGGCTTACTTGGGGCCGCCGTGGTATCACTCTTTGCGTTATTCCTTTCGCCGAGGCGACTATGTGCAGGCGGGCTTTGCGGCGGAAAAGGATGCGGGCGAGCCGTTTTTTGCTCTTCACGACAACAAAGGATACGACCATTATTCCTATTATATATGGTTGCAGCGTTTGGGTTGCCTTAAGTCGTTGGCAGTGGGCACATACCGCCTTTCCTTCGGACAAGGGTTGGTGTTGGGCAATAGCTTCGGCTTGGGCAAATCCTTCTCCATCGCCACGTCCGACTATCGCGTGCAAGGCATCCGCAAACATGGTTCGACGGACGAATACAATTATTTCCGGGGCATCGCAGCCACCGTGCAAGCGGGACGCCGATGGGAGGCGTCGGTTTTTTATTCTCATCGCACGCTGGACGGACGAGTGGAGGACGGCGTTATTACCTCTATCGACGAGTCGGGCTTGCACCGCACGTCGTCCGAGGTGGAGAAGATGCACACCTTTAGCCAACAGTTGGCAGGAGGAAATGTCTCCTACCAAAACAACCACTTCCAGGCGGGCCTGACAGGCATTTACTATTTCTTCGATCGTCCTTACGAACCCAACCTTCGGGAATATGCCAAGTACAATCTGCGGGGCAACCGCTTCTATAACATCGGATTGAACTATCGTTATCGGTTGGGTCGTTTTGGTTGGTCGGGCGAAGCTGCGCTGGGCAAGCATGGTTGCGCTTTTCTCAATAGATGGAGTTATGACTTCTCGCCCGACTACCGCTTGTTGTTGGTGCATCGCTATTATGCGCACGATTATTGGGCGATGTTTGCCCATGCTTTCGGCGAAGGCAGCACGCCTCAGAACGAGAACGGATGGTACATGGCTGCCGAGGCGGCTCCGTTTGCCTATTGGCGTTTCTTCGCATCGGCCGATTTCTTCTCCTTTCCGTGGTGGAGATACCGCATCAGCAAGCCGTCGCAGGGAATGGAGATTCGTTTCCAAGCCACTTATACGCCGCGCGAAGACCTTACGGTGTTGGCCAACTATCGCTTTAAGCGGCGCGAGCGCGACGTGACCGGGACGGGTGGGGAAGAAACATGGCCCACTTGGCATCAACGTGTCCGCTTCCGCCTGACTTATGCGCCCGGTGCTTGGCGGTTGCAGACTACGGCAGACTACAACCGCTTCCTCCAACAGACTTTCCTACCCAGCCAAGGTTGGCAATGCACCCAATCCGTCGGCTATGCCTTGCCCGGTATCCCGCTGGCCGTATCGTTGCAAGCTACGTATTTTGATACCGACGACTATGATTCGCGCGTTTTTGTCTACGAAAAAGGCCTGCTCTATACGTTCAATGTGCCTTCCTATTCGGGCAATGGTTTCCGCTTCTCGGCCCATTTGCGCTATGATTTCAGTCAAAGGCTGATGCTTCTGGCCAAGCTGGGGCATACGGCCTACAGGGACAGAAACGAGATAAGTTCGGGCAATGACCTGATACGGGGAAACAAGAAAACGGACTTGCAGTTGCAGGTGCGGGTGAAATTTTAGGCGCGGATTACGCGGATTAATTTTATAAGAAGCCATTATATTCCGTGAAATCCGCGCCTAAAATAATTCGTTATTGAAAAGAAAGAAGTATATTTGCGGCGATAATACTTTTGCAATTATGACCATCATCTATCCTTCCCCCATCTTTGGCCCCGTGCATTCCCGTCGTTTGGGCGTTTCCTTGGGAATCAACCTGATGCCGGCCGACGGCAAGCTCTGTACGTTCAACTGCATCTATTGCGAATGCGGCTTCAATGAAGATTTCCGCCCCAAGCTGCCCCGCCCGACGCGGGAAGAAGTACGTGCCGCCCTCGAAGCCCGTTTGCTGGACATGCAGCAAAATGGTCCTGCTCCCGATGTGCTTACCTTTGCCGGCAATGGCGAACCGACGGCCCATCCGCATTTCCCCGAAATCATCGACGACACCTTATCCTTGCGCGACCGCTATTTCCCCCGCGCCAAGGTGAGCGTGCTCAGCAACTCCACGTTTATCCACAAGCCTGCCGTGTTCGATGCCTTGTTGCGCGTGGACAACAATATCTTGAAGTTAGATACGGTGGACGAGGACTATATCCATGTCTTAGACCGCCCCACGGGTCGTTATTCCGTGGAAGCCATTATAGAGGGAATGAAAGCCTTCCAAGGGCGTTGCATCATCCAAACCATGTTCCTGAAAGGCAGCTACATGGGTCGCGATATGGACAACACTACAGACCGTTTTGTCCTGCCTTGGTTGAAGCGCGTGCAGGAGATTGCCCCCCGCCAAGTGATGATTTACACCATCGACCGCGAGACGCCCGACCACGACTTGCGCAAAGCATCGCGCGAAGAGTTGGACCGCATCGGCGCGTTGGTGCGCGAGGCGGG
>CALUOW010000183.1 GCA_944322365.1 uncultured Bacteroides sp. | reverse complement strand
GAAGAGATGTAAACGAATCCTCCGGGGCGCGACATGCACAAAGCATTGACAAAGCAAGGAGGATTATCCCTGCACA
Source organism: uncultured Bacteroides sp. (assembly GCA_944322365.1). Classification (GTDB taxonomy): domain Bacteria; phylum Bacteroidota; class Bacteroidia; order Bacteroidales; family Bacteroidaceae; genus Bacteroides. Next base: position 2,494 of record CALUOW010000183.1, on the reverse strand, counting down.
ACCCAAGTTCACGTGCCTCATCAGTATTTGGCCTTAATCTCCGGCAATGCCTTTTGTATGTCCTTGATGCGTTGCGCGTCGCTGGGGTGTGTGCTCAGCAAGGCAGGGACGGAGCCGGACGAACCAGCGGACATTTTCTGCCAGAAGGTCACAGCCACGTCTGGATTATACCCCGCCATCTTCATCAGGATCAGGCCCATGTAGTCGGCTTCGGATTCATGCTTGCGCGAGAAAGGAAGCATCACGCCCACCTGAGCCCCGATGCCATAGACCGTCCCTGCCAGCTGCTGCACGGCACTGCTTTTCTCGGCCAACGAACGGTTAAGAATCTGCGCCCCATATTGGGCCAATACTTGCTGGCTCATGCGTTCGTTGCTATGCTTGGCCACGGCGTGTGCCACTTCATGCCCCAAAACCACGGCCAGTTCGTCGTCCGACGAGACTAATTCCATCAACCCTTCATACACCACAATTTTCCCGCCGGGCATACAAAAGGCGTTCACCTGCGGGTCTTTCACCAAATTGAACTCCCAAGAGAAATTCTTCACTTCGCTGGCAAGGCCATTTTGGCGCAAGTAACGCTCGGTGGCGGAGGCGATGTTCTTCCCCACCCTCGTCACCATGGCCGACCACTTGGAGGACGAAGACTTGGAAGCCGTCTGCATGTATTCCTTATACTGGGTCAGGCTAGAGGAAAGCACATCTTGGTCGGAAACCAACAAAATCTGCTTCCGCCCTGTCAGAGGGACGGTGCCGCACCCCGACAGGACAAGCATCGAGGCTAAAAGAACAAGTAATTTCTTCATATCTGTAAGTTTTTGCATTCACAAGGCAAAGGTAAGCAAAATAATGGCTGCTTATTAGGCAATCATTGATATTTGATTTAACTTTACCGCCCAAAAACAAATTTTATGTCCCGCATCGCCCAAGAGAAACGCATCGTCGAACAAATGATCCGCCTCTATTGCCGACGCAAGGAGGGAAACCGCGAGCTTTGCCCCGCGTGCAAAGCATTGCTGGCTTATGCCCACGCCCGACTGGAGCATTGCCCGTTTGGCGAAGGGAAGAATACATGCCGCCTTTGCCCCGTGCATTGCTACAAACGCGACATGCGGGAGCAGATGCGCCAAGTGATGCGCTATGCCGGCCCCCGCATGTTGTGGGTTCACCCCGTGGCAGCCCTGCGCCACTTGTGGAGGGAGTTTTGCACCCGATAATCAGTTATTGAAATAATAGAGGAAGACAGCCACGCCTTCGAGCGCCTTCTTCCGTTCGCCCTCGATGTCGATGGAGAATTTGATTTCGGCCTTGGCCACCCCGCGCAGATTGGCCAACGACTGCATGGAAGCATTCAGGCGGATACGCTGGCCGGAAAGCACGGCCTGCCCGAAGCGCATCTTCTCCATGCCGTAGTTGATCATCATCTTCAGGTTGTTCACCTCTATAATCTGGTTCCACAAATAAGGCAACATGGAGAGCGTCAGGTAGCCATGCACGATGGTGCTCTTGAAGGGACTTTCCGCCTTGGCGCGATCCACGTCCACATGAATCCATTGGTGATCCGAGGTGGCGTCTGCAAAAAGGTTGATGCGCTCCTGCGTGATTTCCACATAATCCGAAACGCCTATCTGTTGGCCCACTAATTTCTCAAAATCTTCATACGAATTGACAACTTTCTTTTCCATTCTTCTTTACTGGTTTTTAATTATGATATGTTTTTATGGTGTCCTTTTTCTCGCTCAAGCGGAAAACGGAAACAAATATAGGCTTTATTCCGACAAAACGCAAGAATCGCGCTGCATTTTATTCGGAAATGACGTATCTTTGCCTCCCAATGAAACATTAAATTCAACCAGTAAGCAATAGAAGATATGAAACGAGCCGTCATCATCGGCGCCACGTCGGGCATCGGGCGCGAAGTGGCCCTCCTGTTGCTCCGCCGGGGGTGGCAGGTGGGCGTGGCAGGCCGCCGCGCAGAACTCTTGCAGGAAATTCAATCCGAAGCGCCCGCCCGCACAAAGTACCGGCAAGTGGATGTCACGTCAAAAGAAAGTCCCCGTCAAGTCCATAGCTTGATAGAAGACTTGGGAGGCATGGACCTCTTCCTGCTCTGCGCGGGCATCGGCCATCAAAACCCCGGCTTGCTGCCGGACATCGAACTGGCCACGGCAGAAACCAACGTCACGGGCTTCATCCGCATGGTGGACACGGCCTATGCCTGGTTTCGGGAGAGAGGAGGCGGGCACATCGCCGTCATCAGCTCCATAGCGGGCACCCAAGGATTGGGCGCGGCGCCGGCCTACTCCGCCACCAAGCGTTTCCAAAATACCTACGTCGACGCCCTTGCCCAATTGGCGCGGATGCAGCACGCGGGCATACGCTTCACCGACATCCGACCGGGCTTCGTGGATACGGCCCTGCTGAAAGGCGACAAGAAATATCCCATGCTGATGCGCCCCGAACGGGTAGCCGCCCGCATCGTCCGCGCCTTGGA
>CALUOW010000182.1 GCA_944322365.1 uncultured Bacteroides sp. | reverse complement strand
TCCCGCTTCTTTATAACGCCTTCTCCCCATCCGCGCCCGGTTCTTTCCGGACGTTGGTCGAGTCGGCCTCCGTATTCTTGCGGGCAGGCACGCCATGCGAACGGGCTGGCTCGTAGACCCAATAGAATGATTGCCCCGACGGGAGGGTGACGATAACTTGTTCGCCCGCTTGCCAACTCCAGCCGTCGGACGGGCCGATGGAGAAGGTTTCGCCGTCGGCCAAGCGGCCTATGTCGTAAGTTTGTTGCTGGTTGAGCGACATGTTGACGCATTGAACGGTGAAGCCGTCCAGGAAATTGCCCGAAACATTCTGTCCCACGAAGTAGACGTATCCGCTTTGCTGGTAGAAGCGGCCTGTGATTTGGGCAGTGACCGTGGTTAAACCGCCCAAAACCAATCCTAAGAATAATAACATCTTTTTCATAATCGACCTCCTTTTTTCACTAAAGATTTCTTTTCCCAACAAAATTAGCATTCCTTGTCGAGAAAATCAAATAATCGGGGCGGATTTTGTTTCCCGTATCCAACGCTTTGGCAAGCAGTGTGGACTTTTATTGTTATTTTCCTGTTTATCAAAAAGATAGCACTTTATTTTTCTTTATCAAAAATAAAGTGTTGCTTTAGTGCTGATAAAGCGTTACTTTAGTAGCGTTAAAGCAATGCTTTATCCGTACTAAAGCAGTACTTTATTACGGATAAAGCAACACTTTATTTTAGGAAAAGAGAAAATAAAGCAACAACTCACTCATTACCATTCAATTCCGTTTTCATAAGAATCGAATGCGGGGGTAATGCTAAGCCCTGCGGAGCGAAACACCCGTGCGATGGCTTCTTGCTCGGCAGGCGTGATGAGGCGCTCACCTTTGCGGCTTTGGTAGAAGTAGCTCTCGCACGAGAAACAAGCCATTACCCTGCGGCGCACCAGTTTGCCTTGGCGCATGGGGACGTCGTCGAAGAGGCGCTTCATGCCACGGGCGAAGCGCACGGGAGCGCTGGAGCGATAGAACGTGCAATCCTTGGGCGGATGCAGGGCGTAGTTGGGGTTGAGCGTGGGGATGACGTTGGGGGTGTTCGAGCCGCTGTCGGCCAGCACGCGGGCGGCCAAGGCGCGCAGGCACGTGTCGGCACGGGGGCAGCTATCGGCCGTAGCCGGGCAATGGATGTAGTCTTTGGGGATGTCTTGCAGTTGTATCATCGTTTTTGTTGTAAAAAGAAGGGCGTGCCAAAACGAAAAGGAGACTGGCAATTCGTTATCCATTTCCCGTTTCGGCACACCCTCGTGAATTGGGTATATGAAAAAATAATCAGGCGATGCCTGCGGCTTTCAGTTGCTCCGCCATCTGCTGTTGCACTTCCTTGGCGGCCAGGCGGGCGGCGTCGGCAAAGTCATGCCCCTTGCCGGCATAGATGATGCCTCGGCTGGAGTTGACGATGAGGCCGCACTCCTTGGTCATGCCGTACTTGCAGACTTCTTCCAGCGAGCCGCCTTGCGCGCCCACGCCGGGGACGAGGAGGAAGTGGTTGGGCGCCACCTTGCGGATGTCCTCGAACATGCGTCCCTGCGTGGCGCCCACGACGTACATCATGCGGTCGTCGCCGGCCCATTCCTGGCTCTTGCGGAGGACCTTCTCGAAGAGGCGTTCGCCTTGCGCGTCCTCCGTCAGTTGGAAGTCGTGCGAGCCCTTGTTGCTGGTCAGCGCCAGGAGGATGACCCACGTGTTGTCATAGCCCAGGAAAGGCGTTACGCTGTCCTCGCCCATGTAGGGAGCCACGGTGACGGCATCCACTTTCAGGTCTTCGAAGAACGAGCGGGCGTACATGGCCGATGTGTTTCCGATGTCTCCGCGCTTGGCGTCGGCGATGATGAATTGGTCGGGATATTGTTCGCGGATGTAACGGACGGTCTTCTCCAACGCCTGCCAGCCCTTCACGCCCAGGCATTCGTAGAAGGCGAGGTTGGGTTTGTAGGCCACGCAGAGGTCGGCGGTGGCGTCGATGATGGCCTTGTTGAAACGAAAGATGGGGTCATGGCCATCCAAGAGGAAATCGGGGATTTTCTTTACGTCCGTATCCAAGCCCACGCAGAGGAAAGACTGCTTGCGGCGGATGTTGTCGATGAGTTGTTGCTTGTTCATACTTGTTATTCTTTATGGGTTGATTTCGTTGTTGTGGAAAAGACAGCCGCTGATGTCGGCGGCCATCTCACGTTCTTTTTTATCTATGAAAATGTGATAGCGGGTGAGGCAGAAGGCATTGCCCCCAATGGTGCGGAGCAAGGGTAGTCGGGGGCTTCCCTCCCAGTGGCGCAAGGAGTCTATGGGCAGGCGGAGGCTGTCTTCCGTCTGACCCAGCGGGACGGACAGCACGGGAGTGTCGTTGCGGAGCCGATCATTGTATTGGAAGAACGTCAGGCGCGAATACCCTTGCGGAATGTCTGTGGTGGCGTTTCCCGTTTGTTCAAAGTCCAGGGATTCCGTGCCCGGCTCTTCTTCGGCCATGACGCGGCGATAGGAGACGCCGTCTTTCACCAAGTCCTGTATGCTTTCTTTGCCGAACCAGTCTTGCAGGTAATGCAGCTTGTC
>CALUOW010000181.1 GCA_944322365.1 uncultured Bacteroides sp. | reverse complement strand
GTGCCCTTCACGTAAGTCTTTTCGTTTACGCCGCATACGAACATCGGGGTAGCGTCCTTGGAAGGAGCGGACATAACCACGTACTTGGCACCTGCCTGGATGTGGGCCTGAGCCTTCTCCTGAGTCAGGAACAAGCCGGTGGATTCAACCACGTATTCAGCTTCTACCTCGTTCCACTTCAGGTCGGCGGGGTTCTTTTCAGCCGTTACGCGGATTTCCTTGCCGTTTACGATCAGCTTGCTGTTTTCAACGTCAGCTTCGATAGTGCCGTCGAATTGGCCGTGCATCGTGTCGTACTTCAGCATGTATGCCAGGTAGTCAACCGGGCAAAGGTCGTTAATACCAACGATTTGGATATCGTTTCTCTTTTGAGCTGCGCGGAATACGAAACGTCCGATGCGTCCGAATCCATTAATACCTACTTTAATCATTGTTGTTTAAACTTTTAAAGGTTTATAATGTTCATTCTCTTGATTCTTTGCTTGTCCGGAGAAGTTTCCTCTCCTTTTGCGCTGCAAAAATAAGAAATTGTTTTTATATTCGCGCTCTATTTCATGATTAAATAAATTTAAAAAACATGGGAAAAACAACTTTTCTGCAAGACTTCAAGACTTTTGCCATGAAAGGCAACGTGATTGACATGGCCGTCGGCGTGATTATCGGCGGCGCGTTCGGCAAGATTGTATCGTCGGTGGTGGCGGACATTATCATGCCGCCCATCGGCCTGCTGGTGGGCGGGGTGAACTTTACGGATCTGAAAATGGTGCTGAAGCCCGCCGTGGTGCAGGACGGACAGGAGGTGGCTGCGGCGGTGACGCTGAATTACGGCAACTTCATGCAGGTGACTTTCGACTTCCTGATCATCGCTTTTTCCGTCTTCCTTTTCGTGCGCCTGCTTGCCCGGCTGAACCATAAGAAAGAGAAACCCGCCGCGCCTGCCGCCCCGCCCGCCCCGTCGAAGGAGGAGCTGCTGTTGACGGAAATCCGCGATTTGCTGAAAGAGAAAAAATAACCCTCCCCGCCGCAGGCTCCTCCGCAGGCTTCCGGCCTGCGCTCCGGTTTCCCGGAGGGGGAAACCTTGGAGGAAGGAGGAGGGGTTGTGTAGTGTAGTGTTGTGTTGTGTTGTGTTGTTTGTGTACCTAGGTACGTCAAACGGCGTTTTATAATAGAAAATGTATACGTATAAGCCTTTTCCGTCTACATTATCCTTGAAAATGCAGACAGGTTCGCGCAGCGCGGTCCGTCGCCTTGCGCAGTGCGGATCGTTGCCTTACGAAGCGTGGATCGTTGCCTTACGAAGCGCGGAGCGTCGCTTGGCGGAACTTTGTCCGTGTCTTTGCAGTACTTTGTCCGCTGCTTGGCAGCACTTTGACGGGCGATAGATGCCCCGCCGGCGGGCGATATATCTCCCGCTCGCGGACGATATATCCGCAGGGGGCGGTTAATTTTTTCTGCGCGGATGCCGGAAATATCCTTGCTTTTGCGTATATTTGCGCTTTAAAATCGTGTATCTACAAATATTTACCAACAGATTGATATGGAGGAAAAGATTATCATTCTCGACTTCGGCTCGCAGACCACGCAGCTCATCGGCCGCCGCATCCGCGAACTGAACGTCTATTGCGAAATCGTGCCTTACAACAAATTCCCGCACGGCGACGCCAGCGTCAAGGGCGTCATCCTGTCCGGCAGCCCCTTCTCGGTGTACGACCAAGAGGCGTTCAAGGTCGATTTGAGCGGCATTCGCGGCCGGTTGCCCATCTTGGGCATCTGCTACGGCGCGCAGTTCATCGCCTACACCAACGGAGGCAAGGTGGAACCTGCCGGCAGCCGCGAATACGGACGTGCCCGCCTGGGCCGCTTCGAGCACGACAATCCGCTGCTGAAGGGCGTGCGCGAGCACTCGCAGGTGTGGATGAGCCACGGCGACACCATCACCGCCATCCCGGACAACTTCCGCATCATAGCCTCGACGGACGAGGTGGCCATCGCCGCCTACCAAGTGGAGGGCGAACGGATGTGGGGCGTGCAGTTCCATCCGGAAGTCTATCATAGCGTGGACGGCACGTTGATGCTGAAGAACTTCGTAGTGGACATCTGCGGATGCCACCAGACGTGGAGCTCGGCTTCGTTCGTGGACAGCACCGTGGCCGAACTGAAAGAGCAGATTGGCAACGACCGCGTCATCCTGGGCCTGAGCGGGGGCGTGGATTCGTCCGTGGCCGCCGTGCTCCTGAACCGCGCCATCGGCCGGAACCTGACCTGTATCTTCGTGGACCACGGCCTGCTGCGCAAGAACGAGTTTCACGATGTGCTGCACGACTACGAGTGCCTGGGCCTGAACGTCATCGGCGTGGATGCCAGCGAGAAGTTCTTCAAGGACTTGGAGGGCGTGAGCGACCCCGAACAGAAGCGCAAGATCATCGGCCGCGACTTCGTGGAGGTGTTCAACGCCGAGGCGCGCAAGATTACCGACGCCCGTTGGTTGGCGCAGGGCACCATCTATCCCGACCGCATCGAGAGCCTGAACATCACGGGCAAGGTCATCAAGAGCCATCACAACGTGGGCGGTCTGCCCAAGGA
>CALUOW010000180.1 GCA_944322365.1 uncultured Bacteroides sp. | reverse complement strand
AGTTCCAGCGTGCCGCCTTGCATCAACGTCTCGTGGTCGAAGAAAGGCGTGTCCAGCGGTGCGCCATTCAGCTTGGCAGACTGGATGTATTTGTTCGCAGGGGCATTGTTGACCGTGCTGATGCGGAAGGTCTTGCCTTCGGGCAACTGGATGGTAACCGCATCGTACAAGGGACGCCCGATGCTATAGACAGGATCACCCGGACAAGGCTGGTAGAAACCCATGGCATTGAGGATATACCATGCTGACATCTGTCCGCAGTCCTCATTGCCCGAAAGGCCGTTCGGGTCGTCAAAGTATTGCTCGTGCAGCACCTTGTCCACCAACTCCTGCGCCTTCCACGGCTGACTCAACTTGTTATACATAAATATAATGTGGTGGCTGGGCTCATTGCCGTGCGCATACTGCCCGATAAGGCCGGAAATGTCGGCGGACACCAGTTCGCCCTCCAGCTTGGAATCGGCGCTGAACAAAGAGTCGAGGCGTGCCAACATCTGTTCGCGTCCGCCCATCAGTCCGGCCAGTCCATCGATGTCGTGGGGCACGAACCAAGTCCATTGCCAAGCATTGCCTTCGCAATAATCGTCTGTGCGATGGTTGCTAGAATAGGGATTGAAAGGCGTGCGCCATTCGCCCTTGATATCCTTGCCGCGCATGAAACCGGTGGAAGCGTCGTAATAGTTGCGGTAGTTCTGTCCGCGCTGTGCATAGATGCGTTGCGTGGCCGTGTCGCCCACCGCTTCGGCCAGCCGGCTGATGCACCAATCGTTGTAGGCATACTCCAAGCCCTTGGCCACGGATTCCCATTCTTTGTCGCAGGGGATGTATCCCAGCGTGTTCTTGTAATACTTCGAGATGGGCATCAAGGCATTGTGTATCAGGTATCCCGTCGTAGCGATGGGGGCGATGGTGTCATACTCGGCACTGCGCAGGCAAGCCTTGAGGGCCAGGTTGGCATCGAAGCTGCGGTCGCCTTTCATATAAGCGTCCACAATGACAGGGACAGCATGATAGCCAATCATCGTGCCTGTATAGTTGCCGGCCAATTCCCACATGGGCAGTATGCCGCCTTCTTGGTATTGGTGCAGCAGGGCGTTGATGTACAGCGAGTTCTGTTCGGGCTGGATGATGGTCAGCAACGGATGCAGGGCGCGGAAGGTGTCCCAGAGGGAGAAGGTGGTGTACATGGGCTTGCCTTCTTCGGCCGTGCGGATTTCGCGGTCCAAGCTGCGGTAGCGTCCGTCGATGTCCGTAAAGAGGGCTGGAGAGATGGCCGTGTGGTACATGGCGGTGTAGAAGACGTGCTTCTGCTCCTCGTTGGCAGTCTCGATGTCAATCTTCGAGAGGTATTCGTTCCAAGCCTCCTTGGCCTCGGCGCGCGTGCCTTCAAAGTCCCAAGCTGGAATCTCGGCCAGGTTCTTCTCGGCTCCTTCGCGATCTACGGCAGAGAGGGCCACCTTGACCAGTACCTGCTCGTCCTTCTTCATATCGGCAAACTTCAGCAAAGCCTTGCATTGGCCGGGGGCATACGATCCGTCTTTCTGCCGGATGGAATCTTGCACCACTGTACAGGTAAAGGGTTTGGAGAATACAGCATAGAAATAGACGTCGTGCCGCCAAGCCCAGCCGTTGGTGTTCTTATAGCCGCAGAGGGTGGAGTCGTTCAGCACCTCGATGGAGAGGGCGCGGTTTTTTTGCGCTTGGATGGAATAGTCCAGGTCGAGAATGAAACCGGCATCCTTCGTTTCGGGGAAAGTGTAACGGTGCAAGGCCGCGCGCTTGGTAGCAGTCAGTTCGGCCAAAACGCCGTAGCGGTCCAGGAAGACGGAATAATAGCCGGGCGTGGCAGTCTCCTTCTCGTGCGAGAAAGCCGATGCGAAGGGCAGACGGTCCTTATTGGTGTCGCCTTCTTCGCGTTCAATCTGTTGCACTCCCACGGTAGGCATCAACAAGACATCGCCCAAGTCCGCGCATCCCGTCCCGCTGAGGTGAGTGTGCGAGAATCCGTTCAGGGTAGAATCTGCATAGTAATATCCCGAACAAGCATCCCACTCGTAGATGCGCGTGTCCGGGCTGGGATGGATCATTCCGTTGGGAAGCACCGCGCCGGGATACGTGTGCCCATGGCCGCCTGTCCCAATGAAAGGATTGACATACTGCGTGTAATCCTTTTCTTCTACCACCGTCGTGGTACACCCTGCCAGTAGCAAGGCCAACATTCCTAATTGAATTGTCTTTTTTTGTTTCATGGTTACTTTGTTTGACATCTATACCCGCCTGACACTCGCCGAAGGAAAGGGCGCGCCTTGCCGAGGACTTGCGGCCCGCACCTCGAGGAAGTGTCAGGACAAGGGGTATGGAGGGGTTATTGTTCCTGTTCTTTCTTCGCCTTCAGTTTCTCTTCTATCGGGTCTTGATACTGGGCCTGGAGTTTGTGAAGCTCGTTCATCAGGTCTTCCGTGATTTTCTCATAGCCGGACTGGCCATAGAGGTTGTGCATCTCGGTCGGGTCTTCTTGAAGGTCGTACAACTCCCACTCGTCGATGTCGTTGTAGAAGTGAATCAGCTTGTAACGTTCGGTGCGCACGCCATAATGACGCTTCACCATGTGCTCGGCCGGATATTCATAGAAGTGATAGTAGAGCGATGTGCGCCAGTCGGCGGG
>CALUOW010000179.1 GCA_944322365.1 uncultured Bacteroides sp. | reverse complement strand
ATCAACGCCGTGGCCAGGATGGTGAGCGAGCCGCCGCCCTCGATGTTGCGTGCCGCGCCGAAGAAGCGTTTGGGCTTGTGCAGGGCATTGGCGTCCACACCGCCGGAGAGGACCTTGCCGGACGCGGGCGATACCGTATTGTAGGCACGTGCCAGGCGGGTGATGGAGTCGAGGAAGATGACCACGTCGTGTCCGCATTCCACCATACGCTTGGCCTTCTCCAAGACGATGCCGGCAATCTTCACGTGGCGTTCGGCGGGTTCGTCGAAGGTGGAGGCGATGACTTCGGCGTTGACCGTGCGGGCCATGTCCGTCACTTCCTCCGGGCGCTCGTCGATGAGGAGCATGATCATGTACACTTCGGGATGGTTGGCGGCGATGGCATTGGCGATGTCCTTCATCAGGATGGTCTTACCCGTCTTGGGCTGTGCCACGATGAGGGCGCGCTGTCCCTTGCCGATGGGGGCGAAGAGGTCTACTACGCGGGCCGAGAGCGAGTCGCGGTAATCGCCTCGGCAAAGCGTGAACTTTTCATCGGGGAAGAGCGGGGTAAGGTGCTCGAAGGGAACGCGGTCGCGCACGAAAGCCGGGTCGCGCCCGTTGATTTTGGAGACCTTCACCAGCGGGAAGTATTTCTCGCCTTCCTTGGGCGGGCGGATTACGCCGTCCACCACGTCGCCCGTCTTCAGGCCAAAGAGCTTGATTTGCGACTGTGACACGTAGATGTCGTCCGGCGAGGAAAGGTAGTTGTAGTCCGATGAACGGAGGAAGCCGTAGCCGTCCTGCATGATTTCCAGCACGCCGGTGCCGTTCAGGATGTCGTCGAAGTCGTAGGCTTTTTCGCGTTCGGCAGGCTTGCGTTCGGGCATAGGCTCTGCAAAGGCTTCGCCGTTATTGGGTTGGGGTTGGCGTTGTGGTTGGTTGTTGTTATTGCGGTTATTGGCATTGTTGTCGCGGGGATGCTGGATGCGGGGACGCGGTTGCGGTTGTTGCGGCTTGGGAGGGAGTGCCGGCAAAGTGGCTTTGGTAGCCTCGAACTTGCCAATCAGCTCGGAGGGAAGTTCCGCGTTCTCGGTCGGCAAATCTTCGATAGGGATGAAATCGTCCATGCCTTCAGCCGGGGTGTCGGTTGCGTTTTCAAACAAGTCTCTTGTTTCGGGTTGCGTTTTGGTCTCTTTGGCCGGTGTTTCCGCCGGCGTGTTGGCCGGTGTCGCGGCTTCTTGTTCTTGTGCTTCCGGCTTATCCTCGGCTTTAACCTTGCGCGGACGTCCCGGTTTGCGTTTGGGAGCAGGTTTCTCGGCAGGGGCGGCATTGTTTTTTTCGCCTTCGGCTTGAGGCTGTTCCTTCGGGGCGTTTTCGGCGGCAGGGGTTGCTTGGGCGGTTTCCTCCTTGGGAGCTGCGGTGGCGGCCGTCGTGTTTTCCTTTTTGGCGCGCGGGCGCTTTTGCTTTTCCGCTTTGCGTTCTTCTTTCAATTTGTCGGAGGCAACCTTCTTGGTAGCGCCGGCTATGGCTTGTTCATCCAGTATTTTGTAAACGAGTTCCTCTTTCTTAAGCGAATCTGTTTTCTTGATGCCAAGCTCTTGCGCAATGGCCTGCAAATCTGCCAAACTTTTGTCGTTCAGTTGAATGATGTTATACATATTAATATATGTGTGTGAATGATTATGTTATGATCTTTGTTGGGAAGGCATGATTCTGTCTCTAGCGAGTTGCAAACGCTTCTAGAATTTGCCTTATGAGTTTTTGGAATAATTATTGGGTTGAATTGAAGAAACCGGGGCAATGATTGCCGCAAGCATCGGATTTGCCTCGGTTTCGACGGCGCAAAGGTAAGAAATATTTTTGAAAGTTTCAATAGGTGTGCTCGATTTCCCTAAGGAATTATGCAAATTAGCCGCGTTTGCCTTTCATCTTTCCCTCAGCTCCCAAAACGCCACGGCCGATGCAGCCGCCACATTGAGCGAATCCACTCCATGCTTCATGGGGATGCGCACCACATAGTCCGCCTGCGCGATGATGCGCGAGGGGAGGCCGTCGCCTTCGGTGCCCATCACCAGCGCCAGGCGGTTTTCTTGCTTCAGCCGGGGGGCATCGAGCGGGATGGATTGGGCGGTCAACGCCATGGCAGCAGTCCGGAAGCCCATTTGGCGGATTTCGTCCATGCTTTCGTCCGTCCATGTCCAAGGGATGAGGAATACGGACCCCATCGATACGCGCACGGCCCGGCGGTTCAGCGGGTCGCACGAGTCGGGCGTCAGGAGCACCGCGTCCATGCCCAAGGCGGCTGCCGAACGGAAGATGGCGCCGATGTTGGTGGTGTCTACCACGCCTTTGATGACCACAATGCGCCGGGCGTCGCGGCAGATTTCGGTCGCGCTCTTCGGCATCGGGCGGCGGAAGGCGCAGAGCACGCCCCGCGTCAGGACGTATCCCGTCAGTTGTGCCAACAGGTCTCTTTCGCCCGTATAGACGGGGAGACCTGCGCATCGGCCGATGATGTCGGCGGCATCGCCCGCCAGGTGTTTGCGCTCGCAGAGCAAGGCCAGCGGTTCGTAGCCTGCATCCAGCGCCACGCGGATGACTTTGGGACTTTCGGCGATGAAGATGCCTTTCTCCGGCTCCAGGCGGTTGCGCAGTTGGGCTTCGGTCAGGGTGCTGAATATTTCCACGCCGGGGTGGTCGAGGGAGGTGATTTCTATCAGGTTCATGCGGCTTTCCTTTTTATCGGGTGAATGGGAATAGG
>CALUOW010000178.1 GCA_944322365.1 uncultured Bacteroides sp. | reverse complement strand
TTACGAGGAGACAAGTTAACGACGCCATAAGGACCTTGTTGCCTGTAGCCTTGTCAACTTGTCCCTTAAAAATATCAGGTTTATTCCAAATAAGTGTAACCGTAAAGTCCCGAACGGTAATTGGTCAGGAATTCCTTGCCTTCCTCTAGCGAGATGCGCCCCTCTTTGACGGACTGGCTCACCCATGTCTCCAGCTTGCTCACCAGGCGTTTGGGATTATACTGCACGTAATCCAGCACCTCGGCCACCGTCTCGCCGTCTATCTGCTGGTCGATGGTGTATCCCTTGCTGTTGACCGAGATGTGCACGGCATTGGTGTCGCCGAAGAGGTTGTGCATGTCGCCCAGAATCTCCTGGTAAGCGCCTACGAGGAAGACGGCCAGGTAATACGGTTCCTTGTCGCGCAACGAGTGCACGGGCAGGGTGCTGGCATCGGGGCGCGAAGTGACAAAGTTGGCAATCTTGCCGTCCGAGTCGCACGTCATGTCCTGGAGGGTAGCTTCGCGGTCGGGTTTCTCGTCCAGACGCTGGATGGGCATGATGGGGAACATCTGGTCGATGGCCCAAGAATCGGGCAGCGACTGGAAGAGCGAGAAGTTGCAGAAGTACTTGTCGGCCAGCAGCTTGCTCAGTTTGCGGAACTCCTCCGGACAGTGCTTCATGTTGCTGGCGATGGCATTGATTTCGCGGCAGATGCTCCAATAGAGCTTTTCGATTTGCGCCCGCGTGTTCAAGTCCACGATGCCGTGGCTGAAGAGGTCGAGCGCTTCTTCGCGGATCTGTTGCGCGTCGTGCCACGGCTCCAACATGCTGCGTTGGTTCAGCGTGTCCCATATTTGGTAAAGCTCCTTCACCAGTTCGTGGGCATTCTCGTCCGGTTCCCAATTATCATCCATTTCCGGCAGCGAAGCAGTCTCCAGCACCTCGATCACCAGCACGGAGTGGTGCGCTGTCAGGCTTCTGCCCGTCTCGGTGATGATGTTGGGGTGGGGGAACCCGTGTTTGTCCGCCGCGTCCACGAAGGTGGACACCACGTCGTTGACATATTCTTGGATGGAGTAGTTCACCGAGCTTTCGCTGCTGCTGGAGCGCGTGCCGTCATAGTCCACGCCCATGCCGCCGCCCGTGTCCACAAACTCCAGGTTGAAGCCCATCTTGTTCAGCTGCACATAGAATTGCGATGCCTCGCGTAGGGCGTTTTTGATGCGGCGTATCTTGGTGATCTGGCTGCCGATGTGGAAGTGTATCAGCTTCAGGCAATCCTTCATGTCCTTCTTCTCGAGGAAGTCCAAGGCTTCGAGCAATTCGCTGGACGTCAATCCGAACTTGCTGGCGTCGCCTCCGCTCTCTTCCCACTTGCCGCTGCCGCTGGAGGCCAGCTTGATGCGGATGCCGATATTGGGGCGCACTTTCAACTGCTTGGCAATGCGCGCAATGAGGTTCAGCTCGTTCAGTTTCTCCACCACGAGGAAGATGCGTTTGCCCATCTTCTGCGTCAGCAAGGCCAGTTCGATGAAGTCCTCGTCCTTGTAGCCGTTGCACACCACCAATGAATCCGGGTCGGTGTTCAATCCGATGACGGCATGAAGTTCAGGCTTCGAGCCAGCCTCCAAACCCAGGTTGAACTTCTTGCCGTGGGTAATCATCTCCTCCACTACGGGGCGCATTTGGTTGGCCTTGATGGGGTAGATGATGAAGTTTTCGCCTTTGTAGCCATACTCTTCGGCCGCTTTTTCGAAGCAGCAGGAAATCTTCTCGATACGGTTATCCAAGATGTCGGGAAAGCGCAACAGCATAGGCGCCGTGACATCGCGCAGTTGCAATTCGTCCACCAATTCCTTCAGGTCAATGGCCACGCCGTCCTTGCGCGGCGTCACGACCACATGTCCCTTCTCATTGATACCAAAGTACGAAGTGCCCCAACCGGTGATGTTGTACAGCTCTTCCGAGTCTTCAATACGCCATTTTCTCATTTCTAGTAACTTTGTCTAAACATTATATGGTTTGCCGGGCAAAGATACGCATTTGTAAGGGAATAGGGAAGAAGAAGGCCATTTAAATGTGCTGGAGACAGAAAAATGGTAGTGAAAAACGGCTTACTTTGTTTTGTCTAATGTTTACGCTCGTACAAATGGAATTTTCCTATCGGTTTTCCATCCATTGTAATTTTCCCATGCAAAGAGACCTCTTCGTCATCCTCCATACCATAGCCGTCCTCATCAGCCCAATACATGCCATCCGGACAGACCGTCCATTCCACGTCCGCCAAACCATCTTTAAAAGCATATACCCAAAAACGGAAATGGGCATACATGGCATATTGAGGACATTCTTCCGCTATGCGTGCCGCTGCTGTCTTTTCTATATCAGATTCTTCCAAGAATAATACACTCCCGCTACGGGCAACCAGAGGAATCAATTCTGCCATTTTCTCATTGTACAGCCAGCAGGCACGCCCATGGGCAAGATGCACAAAATACATTCCATCTCCCAAATCTCTCAATTCGTATCCCTCGGCCTTGTTCCGAACATTATCCAAGTCGGAAGCCACTTCGTCTTTTTGTCCCACCTCCGGTTCCTTATCCTCGCTCTGATCTTTAGACGGAGTTATTCCCGATTTTTTCCCTACTGCTTGGAAAAGTTTTCTGAGCCATTTCATATCCTTGTCACTTTAAAAATTATCTTCTAACAGCTGCTTGATTACAACAGGAGCATAGCTCCATTTCACTTGTTCCCTGCTTATCTTTTTATCTTTGTGCGTTACCA
>CALUOW010000177.1 GCA_944322365.1 uncultured Bacteroides sp. | reverse complement strand
CATTACGCGCATTCAGCCGGCATCAACCAAACAAATCCTCATCGTCGCCGTCTTCGCCGCCATCCTCGCCGCCGGTGCCGCCACCGGGTTGAGAAGCCGTCACGCCATCGTCTTGCAGGCAAAGGCTGCTGGACACGTTCTTGCCATCCGCACTGCGGAAACTGAGGTAAACCGCCAAAGCATCGTCAGCGCCCCAATACGTAGGGAGCGACAACTCGGCAGTGGCATCCGCACGGGTACCCGCCTCCAAATCATACATGGCCTCTTGCCGGTCCTTGTTATAAGCCAGCAACATCGCCACATCAGTCCCTAACGCATCGGCTTGGCCGCTGTTATCCGTCCAAGTGAACGTCACTTTTCCTCCCGAAACGCTCGCCTCCGGACTGCCTGCCAAGGCCAGGCTGCCATTGCTCACTTTAGCTTTGGTAAAGTTCACCGCAGCCTCGTCGCCACAGCCTTCCACCGCATACCTTAATATATACGACATGGCTGC
The DNA here is from genome assembly GCA_944322365.1 of uncultured Bacteroides sp. Taxonomy (GTDB): domain Bacteria; phylum Bacteroidota; class Bacteroidia; order Bacteroidales; family Bacteroidaceae; genus Bacteroides. The sequence goes on along the minus strand of CALUOW010000177.1, from coordinate 2,344 downwards.
ACTGTAAGGCGACTGCCCCCGTTCGCGCAACTTGTAGCCTACGGCCACATACGGCGCAATGTTCTTCACAAAGTTCACTGCCGCTGCAAAACGACCCCGTTGGCACAACTGCCCTTCCGTTTTCGGGTCCTTGAAGCCGACCGGCAACGAACGCATATAACTGATTGAATTCCACGAACCGCCAATCACGGTTCCTACTTTTCCTGAGAATCCACCCAGGATACCTTTCTTTATAGTTCCCATAATTTACTACGTTTTAATTAATACTTATTTTAACAATCGCTTTAAGGCCTCACTGCCCGACCTCTATCAGTCCCCCAAGTCTGCAGTCCCCAGGTTCCCATCAAGCAGTTTCCTCCACCATGCACGATAGAGAAGCGCATCGCCTCGGAAGAGGTCTTTTTTTGTCTTTCGACAGTGCAAATGTACGGCAAATAAGTCAACAAAAAGCATTTGGATAGCCTTTCCGAATCCAAACGCAATCCAAGGGAAAATCCAACAGGAAATCAATAGGAATCCAACAAAAATCCCAAACGATCCAAACAAAAAAACAAGCCGGTTGGCTGTTTTTATGGAAAAACACATTATCTTTGCAGTAGCGAAACAGCCGTTTCCGAAATGAGCGTTTCTGGAATAAACCAAAAAGAAGGAGAAGGATATGAGATTTTTTGACAGGACAGAAGAAATAACATCCCTGCATGAGATTCGCAGGATGTCAAAAGACAACGCCCAGTTCACGGTAATCACAGGACGGCGCCGTATCGGTAAGACATCCCTCGTGTGGAAAGCCTACGAGGACGAACCTATCCTCTATTTCTTTGTCGCCCGCAAAGCAGAAGGCGACTTGTGCGAGGATTACCGGATTGAAATCGAGGACAAGCTGGGAATCCCCACGATGGGACGGGCGGAACATTTCGCCGATGTTTTCGAATTCCTGATGAAACTTTCCACAGAGCGTCCCGTCACATTGTTCATGGATGAATTCCAAGAGTTCTTCCGCGTGAACAAGTCAGTGTACAGCGACATGCAGCGTATTTGGGACATATACAGCCCCAAATCCCGTATGAACCTTGTCGTCTGCGGCTCGATCTACTCTATGATGACAAAGATATTCAAGAACAAGAAAGAACCGCTGTATAACAGGCAGACACGCTTCATGACCGTGCGCCCGTTCACTCCGGCGGTACTGAAGGAAATCCTCACGGAATACCACCCTGGACACACGGCAGAAGACCTACTGGCCCTGTATTCCTTCACAGACGGCGTGGCCAAGTACGTACAGCTGCTTATGGATGCCGGGGCTACTACCAAGGCGGCCATGCTTGACCACATCATAAAGGCCGATTCCATCTTCCTGGGAGAAGGAAAGGCTATCCTTATCGAAGAGTTCGGCAAGGACTACGGGGTATATTTCTCGATTCTGTCGGCCATAGCGAGAGGCAAGACTTCCCGTTCGGAAATAGAGAACGTGGTAGGCAGGGAAATCGGCGGATACCTGACCAAGTTGGAAAACGAGTACGAGATCATCGCCAAGAAGCAGCCCCTCTTTGAGAAAAGTTCCACCAAGAATGTCCGCTATACGATAGAGGACAACTTCTTCACCTTCTGGTTCCGCTTCATCTACAAGTACAGCTATATGCTGGAGATAGAGAACTACGAGAGCCTGAAGACGATCATCAACCGGGACTACGAAACGTTCAGCGGCCTGATGCTCGAACGCTACTTCAAGCGTGTGCTGATAGAACGTCAAGCCTTTACACGCATCGGTGGATGGTGGGACCGCAAGGGCGAGAATGAAATCGACATCGTGGCTGAGAACGAACTGAGCGAAGAAGCCTCGTTCTTCGAGGTGAAGCGTAAGGCAGGGAACATCGACATGGAAGCACTGAAGCAAAAAGCTGCCGCCTTCCTACGTGCCACGGGCGAGTTCAAAGAGTATGAAATCTCCTACAAAGGACTGTCGATGGATGACATGTAGGCAACAGCCTCGTCTTCGTCCGCACGACATGAATCCATCTTCCACAAGACCTCTCCCAACGAGCAATTGCCGGCAACTGCCACACACGTCCGTCATCTGTATCTCTCCATTGATGCTCTTCATCAGCTCATAATTATAATAATGAGGTTTGGTCTTGCATTTCGAAGGCGTTATTTTTGAAAACATTTCACTCCTATTCCACTTGTCTAACTTATTTTCCGCCTTCCACCATGCCGATATTCCACCTACAAGCACTACCTTTGCACAAACTACTAAAAACATTGCGCCTATGGAACCCAACGAACAAGAAACCCAACAACCGGCAACTGCCCCAACCATCACCCTGACCGATACGGACTTTATCCA
>CALUOW010000176.1 GCA_944322365.1 uncultured Bacteroides sp. | reverse complement strand
CAAGCGTTTATCGTCAAAAAACACTCGTTTGTCCATTCTTGTTGCGGGACGCGGGGCGCGCTTTTACCTTTGCGGCATTCAATCAACCATGACCCGCACTATGAAGTTTTCTGAAACAAGTATCTGCACGAATCGGCAACCGATGTGCAGGAAAGAAGAAAGAGGCATCGCTTTTTGCGAGATTGGCGCTAGCCGCGAACCGGGCGGCCAAGTTGCCAAAGATTTTTCGTCGAGCAACCGGCAAGTCCATTTGTTGGTCATCGACGGGCAGTTGGACATCTGTATCAACGGGCAGACCCGCCGCCTGCACCGGGGCAACTTCGTGGATGGCATCCACCAATCCATCAGCCTGCGGCGCACGTCGCCCGACGCACGCGCCTACGTGCTGGTGCTGACCGAGAACTATCTGGCCGATACGCTGAAGGACAGGATGCCTTTTTCGCCCGCCTATCTGATGCATAACCTGGCAGACCCCGTGCATGCCGTCGCGCAAGACGGCTTCCGCACCATCCTGCGGGGCATGGAGCGCATCCGCCAGAGCATCTTCGGCATGTCCTCGCGTTTTGCTGACGACATCTTGCAGCAAAAGCTGCTGATATACCTTTTGGAGCTGGCCGAAATCCTGGAGACGGACAATGTCTTGCCTTCTTCGTTGGAGATGGGGAAGAAACGGGAATTGTTTATCGCCTTTATGCAAACCATCCCCCTGCACATCAAGAAAGAACATACGGTCAACTTCTACGCCGGCTGCCTGCACGTCACGCCCCAATACCTGCGGCGCATCGTCAAGGAATTTTCCGGCCAAAGCGCTTACTACGTCATCAGCCACTACCTGAACCGGGAAATCTGCAAGTTGCTGTCGGACACCCGCCTGTCCCTGCAAGAAATAGCGGACGAACTGCACTTCTCCGACCAAGCCGTGCTTAGCAAATTCTTCAAACGAATCAATGGGACATCGCCGCTGAAATACAGGAACGAGAGGAAATAATCAGATCCTTCCCACGAGGGCTTGCATGATTTCTTCCATCAACCATTTGGGGGTGGAAGTAGCGCCGCACACGCCTATCGAACGGGCGTCGGCAAGGAGCGAAGCGTCAATCTCGGCGGCGCTGTCTATCAGGTGCGAGTTGGGATTCACCTTCATGCACTCGCTGAACAGCATCTTGCCGTTGGAGCTTTTCTTGCCGCTGACGAAGAACACCAAGTCGTGCGAAGCCGCAAATTTGCGGATGTTGGGGATTCGGTTGGCCACTTGCCGGCAGATGGTGTCGTAATACTGAAAGGCCACGCCTGGGGCAATGTGCCCTTGGATGTATTCCACAATCTCGCGGAAGCCGTGCAATGATTTCGTGGTTTGCGAATAGAGCCGTATGCTTCTGCCGAAGTTCAGTTGTTTAGCTTCCTCCAGGCTTTCTATCACGATGGCCCGGCCTGCGGTTTGTCCCACCAGGCCCAGCACCTCGGCGTGTCCGCTCTTGCCGTAAATGACAATTTGCTTCTCCGGGTCGTCCTCGCGGTCGTATTCTTGCTTGATGCGCTTCTGGAGTTGCAGCACTACGGGGCAAGTGGCGTCGATGATTTCAATGTGGTTCTTCCGGGCCGTCTCGTATGTTTCGGGTGGTTCGCCGTGGGCGCGAAGCAGCACCTTGGCATTGTGCAGGCGGGCAAATTCGTCGTGGTTGATGGTGACGAGTCCCATGCGCTCCAGGCGTTCCACTTCGCGGCTGTTGTGCACGATGTCGCCCAGGCAATACAGCGTGCCGCCTTTGGCCAGTTCTTCCTCGGCTTTGCGGATGGCGTTTACCACTCCGAAGCAGAAGCCCGATCCATTGTCTATTTCTATATTTGCCATACGAACTAAAGACTTATTCTTCCGTCACTCTTTTGTATTGCTCCAGCAACCACGCCTTCTGTTCGGCAATGCTCAGGTGGCTATTGTCCAGCAGCAAAGCATCGTCCGCCCGGCGCAGGGGGCTGACGGCCCGGTGCTGGTCGATGTCGTCGCGTTGCTTCACGTTGGCCAGGATGTCTTCATAGTCGGCCTCCTGCCCTTTGGCTTTCAGTTCTTCATAACGGCGTTGGGCGCGGATTTCGGGCGAAGCGGTGACAAACACCTTCAGTTCGGCATCGGGAAAGACCGTGGTGCCAATGTCGCGCCCGTCCATCACAATGCCCTTTTCGCGTCCCATTGCCTGCTGTTGGGCTACGAGTGCTTGCCGCACGAAGGGGATTGCGGCTACCGGGCTGACATGCGACGATACTTCCATGGTGCGGATGCGGCTTTCCACATTCATGTCGTTCAGGTATGTGTCCGGTCGTCCGGTCTCCGGATTCAGCCGGAAGGAGATGCGGATGCCGGGCATGTCTTGCTCTAGGCGGGCTGTATCCACGTCTTTGCCCCGGAAAAGTCCGTTGTCCAGGCAATAAAGGGTGACGGCACGATACATGGCGCCGCTGTCAATGTAAATATAGCCTATTTCCCGGGCCAAATCCTTGGCCATGGTGCTCTTCCCGCAGGAGGAAAAGCCGTCAATTGCGATGGTTATTTTCTTCATATCAAAAATTTTTGTGCCAAAGATACAAGATTATCCCCGATTAATGAAAAAGAGATGGATGGAAATCGCAAGAATATAGGCGAGAATACAGGCAAACTATCTCTTTACGCATTCTTCCGATAGCTTCCCACCGCCCACGCATTCAGCACCACGGCAAAGCCGCAAAGCCAGCAGAACTGGGGCAACAAGTCTGCCAGGCTGCTGCCCTTGAGGTAGACGAGGCGCATCACCTCGGCAAAATACTGCACGGGGTTGACCGCCGTGAGCCGCTGCATCCACGCGGGCATACTCTCTAC
>CALUOW010000175.1 GCA_944322365.1 uncultured Bacteroides sp. | reverse complement strand
CTCCCTCGTGCAACACCGCTGCACCAATGGCTTGATTGCCTTTCTCGATAGCTGCATTCAGCACATGCAGCCGGTCTCTGTCATAATACATTTCCTGCACACTGGGGAAAGTATATATAACAGCATTTGAACCGAAATAATCAATTTGGTTATCAACTTTATTCTCCGGATTAAAAGGATATACAAACAGATAATGTCCGGCATCCAATTGGGCATTCGGTTTCCATTCGCCGTTTTCCTGATAATCCATGCAATAGCCCTTTTGTATGTTGTAAGTCACATTGAAGTCTTCCGGATTCTCGCCTTCCTTGTATTCATCGACAAGCGCTGCGCCCAAGCGGTCTCCTTTTTCAAAGTCGAAGGAGATGCCTGCTCCGCCTTCCACGGCATAGCGAGTCTGCAAGTCTTCGGTCAGCAACACAAAATCGGGATGCACCTTGGCGCGATCTTGCGATACATTGTCCGGATTAGCTACCTTGAACTCGTCCGCCGTACAAGCCACGAACAGGGCGGACAAAGCCCATGTTGTTAAGAGATGAGTTGTTTTCATGTTCTTGATTGGTTTTAATGGTTGTCTGATTAAAATTGATTTCCACCGTCGCCTAAAGTTCTTCGCCCGGCGCGTCTTCGTTGCTAAATGCGAATCCTTTTTCTACGGCCACCTCCAGGATTTCTACTTCCGGAGCCACATACGTTGCTTGCTGTTTCATAACTCTATTTTATTAAAATGTTAATAATCCAGTGCCTTCAAACACCTGTTCATTTATATGCAAAATAAGTTTGCAAAATCTTAAAAAGCAAACCGCATTCAAGGCATATTGCCACTATGCGGTCGATACAAAGGATATGCGGCGATAAATCGCGACTATGCGGGCAAAATAATGTTCTCGCCAAACAACCATCAAAGAGCAAGGCGTTTCCGCTTCGCCGGGAGCCAGGAAGGCGTTCATTAGATAAAAGTATCACACAAAAGCAAGCATACAAATTCGTTCCAAGTTCGCTTTTTGTTCGTTTCTAAGGAGACGAACATGGAACGAATTTGGAACGAACTTGGAAGGTATTTGTCCCTATCCCGTTTCGTCCATTCTCAAAACCCGGAGCGGCAATGAAAATAATTTACATACTGGTATATCTTTTCAATCCGCAGATAGCCGCATTTTATCGCTGATACCTGAATAGCGGACAATAATACCCGGATTACGTTTTCCGCCGGGACTTTTTATGACCGTATCAGACAAAAACGTATATTTGCATCGGGAAACCTACAACTTCAGAGCATGGAAATAATAAAAGCAGATACCATAGAGCAATACAACCGTTTCTTCGGGTTCCAGACCAAGCATCCGTTGGTCGGCATCGCGCATTTCGACCGCAAGCAAAGCGAACCGGCATACAAGATGACCTTCGGGTTTTATGCCCTCTTCCTGAAGAAGACGGTGGGATGCACCATCAATTACGGGAAGACCAAGTATGATTTCGATGACGAGACGGTGGTGTGCTTTGCGCCGGGGCAGACCATCGGCGTTTCCCCCATCGAAAACGGCCCTGCGCCGGAAGCCGACGCGCTGCTGTTCCATCCGGATTTCCTGCACCGCACCCCGTTGGCGCAGAAGATGAGGCAATACACCTTTTTCTCGTACGCCTCCAACGAGGCCCTGCACTTGTCCGTGGACGAACGCCTCATCGTGCAGGATTATATGAACAAGATTGCCCACGAGTTGGAGCATCCGATTGACAAGTTCTCCAAGCCGCTAATTATCTCCAACATCGAGGTGCTGCTCAATTATTGCATGCGCTTTTACGAACGCCAATTCGTCACCCGCGAGGAACTGAACAACGATGTCCTGGTCCGCTTTGAACAGTTGCTGAACGACTATTGGGATTCGGGCATGGCCCAACGCTACGGATTGCCGACCGTGAAATATTTTGCCGACAAGGTATGCCTGTCTCCCAACTATTTCGAGGATTTGGTCAAAGCGGAAACGGGCAAAACGGCCAGGGAACACATCCACCTCAAAATTGTCGAAACGGCCAAGAACGCCCTGTTTGAACCCGACGCAAGCATGAAGCAGATTGCCGACAGGCTTGGCTTCCAATACCCGCAACATTTCCTGCGCTTCTTCAAGAAAGAGGTGGGCTGTACTCCCAAGGAATATCGCACGCAAAACAATTAGGCTAACTTCATTTCCAAAATAGGGAACGGATTGCCTTCGCTGTCGCATTCGTTGCGCTTGAAAGTCTTGAATCCCATCCGCATGTAAAACTTGGCGGCATCGTGATTCTGTTCGTTGACATCCACGTATTCCACATGCAAGTCGCGGAATGCACGCTCCACGAGCATCTTGCCCCATCCCTTGCGAAAATAGTCGGGATGGAGGAAGAGCATCTCTATCTTGCATTCCTGCACGCCCATGAAACCGGCGGGGCGTTGTTCGTCTTCCATCACCCATAAAGTCTCGATGCACCGCAAAGCATTTTCGGCTTGCGGAGTCAGCCGGACAATGTCCTCTTCCGTCAGGAAATGATGGCTGGCCCGGACAGATACTTCCCAGATTTCCAATAGTTTGCCGATGAGTATCGGGCTTCGTTGGTCTTTCTCAATCGTTGTAATGTTCATCATACTTGTTCTGAATTTTGTGCAAAGTTAATGGATTTCCGGCATTATCCGCGATACCCGCAAAAAGGCGGGCGTTTTTTCTCCCGTTTCGCGGTAATTGTTTACCTTTGATGCGTTGTTGGGGTTGGTTCCCCATAAAATGAGCGCGATGAGCAGGAACAGTTTTAACAGGAAAGAAGATATATGGCAGGGCAAGGGCAGGAAAGACCGCTACACGCTGCTGTCGAGGCCGCTGATGAAGAAGCTGGCGGAATACAACCGG
>CALUOW010000174.1 GCA_944322365.1 uncultured Bacteroides sp. | reverse complement strand
TAAAGGCCGATGGCCTCCGAGATTTCCTTGACAAAGACGAACTCGTCCGCCGTGTGCGAGCGGCTGCTCTTGCCCGGCCCCATCTTCATCGACGGGAAAGGCATCAGCGCTTGGTCCGACAGCGTGGGCGAACCGAAAGGCGTGCGGCCCAGCGACAGGGCGCGGCGCACCATTGGATGTTCCGGCGGAACGTGCGACGAGCCGAGGCGGAAACTGCGCGCCCGTGCCTCGCACTTCAGGTGCGGAACGATGAGGTCGAAAAGTTCTTGGTTGGTGTAACACTCGTTGCTACGGATGTCCACGACGAACGAACAGCGGTCCGGGATGACATTATGCTGCGTGCCCGCATTAAGCATCGTCACGCTCATCTTGACGGGTCCGAGCAGGGGCGATTCTTTGGGGAAACGGTAGTCGCGGAACCAAGCGATGTCGTCCAGCACTTTATAGATGGCATTGTCGCCTTCGTCGCGCGCGGCGTGGCCGGAACGCCCCGTAGCCGTCACGTCCAACACCATCAGCCCCTTCTCGGCAATGGCAGGCTGCATCTCCGTAGGTTCGCCCACCAAGGCAAAGTCGATGGGCGGCAATTGGGGCAAGACGCTCTCGAGGCCCTCCTTGCCGGAGACCTCTTCTTCGCATGAAGCCAAGTAGATGAGATTGTAAGGCTGCGTCGTGCGACACAACTGCAAGAAGGCTTGCAGCAAGCTGACGACGCTGGCGCCTGCATCGTTGCTGCCCAGGCCGTAGAGTTTCCCGTTGGCCTCCAACACCGGCCGGAAGGGGTCGTGCCGCCATCCGCTGACGGGTTTCACGGTGTCGATGTGCGAGTTGAGCAGCAGCGTGGGCTTCCGCAGGTCGAACATCGGACTGAGGCACCAGACGTTGTTGCCCCGTCGCCCGGTCTCCATGCCTTGCAGTTCGATGTATTGTTGCAGGCAGTCGGCAGCGCGCTGCTCGTCGCGGCTCACCGAAGGGATGGCGATGAGCGACTGCAACAGGCCGACGGCCTCGGCGGTTCGTGTAGTCAAATCTGTATCCATGATTCTATCTGCGTTTATTAAAGTCGTCACTCAGGCACGGCCCGTGCTGTCCGCCGGCAGTTCCGCAACGGGCGCGCTCAGCATCCGGCGGTAGGCGGCGGGGTCGCGCAGAATCCTGACAGCTTCCTCCAAATCGGGATCGTCCTTCAGCTGCTGGATGATGCTGCCGCGCTGGTAATAGTAGCGTTTGATGATTTCGACGGCCAACATGCTCTTGATTTCCTTAGAAAAATAGTCCAAATCATGCTCCAAGTTGTGCTGTAGTTTTTTCTCCAGCGCGTCAAATTCAGCAGACGCGCCCTCCAGATAGCCCTCGAACTCGGCCATCTCCTTCAGGCTCTTCAGCATCTTTTCCGTCTGTTGGTCATACTTGAAGTCCGCCGCCATCACCTTTTGCTTGAAGTCGGCGTAGTCCGCATCCGTCACCTCGAACTGTTCGGGGGCGGGCACGGTGGCGTGCTTCAGGCAATAGTCGGTGGCATAGTCGAAGATGAGGTTGTCGTTCACCAGGTAGAAAAGGATGTTGGGCAGCTTTTCCGGTTCCACTACAATGTCCGGCGTCACGCCTCCACCGTCGCGCACCACGCGGCCCGCCCGTGTGCGGAACTCCATGGTCAGGCTGTCCGGGATGCGTCCTACGCTACCGTCCGGATTGCGGTGGGTATAGTCGATGGCTTGTACGCACCGGCCGCTAGGAATGTAGTATTTCGAGGTAGTCACCTTCATCATCCCGCCATAGGGCAAAGGGCGCGTAGTCTGCACCAATCCTTTGCCAAGGGTGCGTGTACCCACCAGCACGGCACGATCCATGTCTTGCAACGAACCGGCCAGGATTTCGGACGACGATGCCGTGCCGCCGTTCACCAGCACAGCCAGCGGGATGTCCAAGTCCAAAGGTTCGCGCAGCGTCTTATAGATGTTGCAGGATTGGGCAATCTTGCCTTTGGTCGTCACCAACGTGTCGCCGCGCGGCAAGAAGTAATTGGCAATGTCCACCGCCTCGTCCAGCAAGCCGCCTCCGTTATTGCGCAAGTCGATGACCAGCGACGTGATGCCCTGCCGCTTCAGGTCGAGGAAGGCTTCTTTGAACTCCCGCGACGGGTTGCCCGAAAAGGTGCTGAGGTTGATGTAGCCGATGCTGTCGCTCATCGTGCCATAATAAGGAATAATAGGCAGCTGGACGGAGCGGCGCACGATGTCGAACTCCAGCGGTTTCTTCGTGCCCGGCCGTTGCACCTTCAGGTGGAAGCTGGTGCCCACTTGGCCGCGCAGCAGGGTACTGACATCGGGGTTTCCTTTCAGTTCCTGCCCGTCTATCTCCAGCAGGATGTCGCCCGGCTTCAAGCCCGCTTCGGCGGCGGGCATCCCTTCGTAGGGTTCGGCGATTACGGTGTACTGCGTCTTGGGCGAATAGCGGATGATGGAGCCTATGCCGCCATACGAGTTCTTCAGCATCTGTTCCAGTTCGTCCTGGTCGTCTTCGGGGTAATACTCCGTATACGGGTCCAACGAGTATAACATCGCGTCGATGCCCTCGCGAATGGTCTTGTTGGGGTCGATGGTATCCACGTAAAACAGGTCTAATTCCTTCACGATGGAATTGAACACATCCATGTTCTTGGCCATTTGAAAACTCCGGTCGTCGCTACTCGCAAAACCCCAAAGGGCTGCGATGCCAATACCGGCCAAAAGCACGGCCATCGCCTTGCGAACCTTGAAAAATTGTCTCATATTCTTACTTTTTAGATGAAAAACCAATTATTTTGTCCTTTTTCCTCAAATTTTCTGCAAAGATATTGCATATTTCAAAATATCCTATTACTTTTGCACCGCATTAGAAAAAAACAACACTCTTCGTTAGCTCAGTCGGTTAGAGCATCTGACTGTTAATCAGAGGGTCCTTGGTTCAAGTCCAA
>CALUOW010000173.1 GCA_944322365.1 uncultured Bacteroides sp. | reverse complement strand
AGGTCGGCGGCTTTCTTGCTGCGGCGGCCGCTGCGGCAATAGAGGGCGACGGGGCGGTCTTTCTGCAAGAGCGAGTCGGCCATCTGGAGGAACTGGGGGTCGAGGACGTTGACATTGAGGCTGCCGGGAAGGTGGCCTTCGGTGTATTCGGCAGGCGTGCGGACATCGAGGCGTTGCACGGCGGGATCGGCAATCACTTCGGCAAAGTCGTCGACGGAGAGGGTTTTGAAGGACTGTGCCTTTTGTTGGCAAGCGCCCAGGAAGGGGAGCGCGAGGAGGAAGAGGGAAAGGATTTTCTTCATTGTTTTAAAATTAAAGCCCCCTCACGGGGGAGGTTGGGAGGGGGCTTGGGTTATTCGTATTCAAAAGTATAAGTCTCGAGTTCGCCGTCGTAGTTGCGCAGGCTGAAGTGGACGGCGACAGCCTGCACGCCGTCCGTGGCATATTGCCGCAGGGGGACGGAGAGGTAGGCGCGGCGGGTGTAGTAAGGCGGGTCGTCCATCGCGTCGTGGTAGAGGGAGAGATGGACTTCGCGGCGGGCGGCGGACGGGTCCCACGCCACGCTGTCTTCGACGAAGTGGAAGGCGTGCGAGGCGTCCGTCCCTTTGACTTCGAGCGCCAGGTTGAGGTAGTCCAACCCCATCCAGATGCTCAACACGGAAGCGGGGTCTGCCTTCACGCCGTCCCCGAAAGCGGAGGCAGGCAGCGGAAGGGGCGACACGGCCACCGTGGCCGAATAAAGCAGGACGGCGGCGGGGGCGTCCGTCTCGGATTGGATGGCATATTGGGCCACGATGCGCAGCGTGGTGTCGGCCGCCTGGTCGGAAGCCGAGACGGAGTTTTGGACGTCATACGTCGCACCGTCGTCGGTTTGTACCGTCCGCACGTAGCCTCCGTCGTCGGTGCGCGCCGTCAGGAAGTCTTGCCGGATGTCGGGATAGTGGTAGCCGTCGTCCGCGCAAGCAACCACAAGGGCGGCGAGGAGGGAGGGGAGCCAAAGTCGCTTCAGGTGTCGGGCAAGTCGTTTCATGGCAGCAGGCTGAGTTGGTTGCGCAAGGGGTTGGCATACATCAGCAGGAGCTTTTCGCGGAGGAAGGCTTCGTCCTTGCCGGGCAGGTCGATGCGGGCCAGTTGCCGCTCCACGTAGTCCGCGAAGCGTTGGCGGTCCGCCGGCGTGTAGTGCGAGGCGAAGCGGTTGCCGCCTTCCAGCAGGTCGTTGGCCACGTAGTTGTTGGGATAGAGGCGGTAGTTGGCAAAGATGCCCCGGTCCACCAGTTCGGCGGCGCGGAGGAAAAGCTCTTGTTTGGGCAGCGAGCGGTCCAGTTGGTCCAATCGGTCGTTGAGGCAGGGGGCAGTGCAAAGGTGCACGTGGCCCTTGTAGCCCAATAGGCCGGTCTGCATGTTCAGCAGGTCGTCGGCAGTGGTCTTCTTGTGGCCGGGGTTGTCGCGCTTCTGCTGGAATTCCTTCGCCTTGAGGTAGTCGCAAGGGTCGTATTCGTAAGAGATGGCCAAGGGGACGATGTTCATCTCCTTCAGGCGGCTGACGATGTCTCCCTCGCCGGCCATGGCCATCATTTTGAGGATGCTCTCCTGCGTGCGGTCGTTGGAGTCCTTGGCGCGGCCTTCGCGTTGGGCAATCCAGATGGACTGGCGTTTGTCGCGGATGGCGTGGTGCATGTAGCGGGACATGCGGGCGGACGACTCCAGCATCTGGCGCATGGCGAGGGCGCGCTGCACGATGAAGGACTTGTTGATGCGCACCAGCTTCTTGATCCACGGATAGATGAGGAGGTTGTCGCCGATGGCAATCTCTACGGTGTCCTGCCCCTGCTCCACCAGCATCAGCGAGAGGAAGCCGGAGTCCAGCACGATGTCGCGGTGGTTGGAGACGTAGGTATAGGCGCCCCGCTCGCCGCGTTGGGCGGAGTTGTCGAAGGTGACGCCCAGCGTGGCCTCGCGGATGATGCGCTTCAGGATGGCGTAGCAGAGGCGTACCTGAAACTCCTGCTTGGTCTTGCAGGCACGCATTTGAGCGGCCAGCGCGTCGAAGGGGATGTCCGGCATGGCGGCTTCGGCCACTTGGCGGAAGGCGGGGTCGGCAATCAGTTCGTCGTAGATGGCGGGCAGTTCCTCGTCATGGTACGGGCGGATTTCGTCAAATTCCTGGTTCATGTTTATTAATGGTTAAGTAACAAATCAAATTTAGTTTATGCGATTATGGGAATTAGGTTTTAGAACGCGGAGACACAGAAACGCAGAGCATCTATTTCCCGTTTCCGTCACAGTTGGGAGATATGGGAGCAAGCAAAGATTAGGAGGCATTCCTCTGTTTCTCTTTGTGCGAAGCACGCTCCTCATCTCTTATTAAAAAATAGAACTCCGTGTCTCAGCCTCTCAGCGTTCTGTAATAGTCCGATAAATTATCATCTAATTTTGGACACATTTTTAATTCTCAATGATGTCGGTCATTACGTCCTTGATGTCCAGCCCGGCGGCGCGCACCTGCTGGGGAATGAAGCTGGTGGCGGTCATGCCGGGCGTGGTGTTGACCTCCAGCAAGTTGATTTTCTCGCCTTCGGTGATGATGTAGTCCACGCGGATGATGCCCCGTGCGCCCAAGATGTCGTAGATGGCGGAGGTCAGCTGCTGTACTCGGTCGCGCAGTTCGTCGGGGATGCGGGCGGGGGTGATTTCGTCCGAATCGCCCTTGTACTTGGCGTCGTAGTCGAAGTACTCGTGGTGCGACACTACCTCGGTGACGGGCAGCACGTGGGCGCCTTGACGGGTCTTGTAGCATCCGCAGGTGATTTCCGTGCCGTCCATGAAGGCTTCCACGATGACTTCGGGCGCCTCGTCGAACGCTTTGGCAATGGCGGGCTGTATCTGTTCCGAAGTCTTCACCTTGGTCACGCCGAAGCTGGAGCCGCCCAGGTTGGGCTTGACAAAGCAGGGCAGGCCGATTTTCTCCACCACCTCTTCGTCCGCGATATGCTGTCCCCGGCGCAAGAGGAGCGACTCGGCGATGCGCACGCCGAAGCCCCGCAGGTACTGGTTGCACACAAATTTGTCGTAGGTCATGGACGAAGCCAGCACGCCGCA
>CALUOW010000172.1 GCA_944322365.1 uncultured Bacteroides sp. | reverse complement strand
AGCCACAACGGATCTCACCGAAAAGATGCTGGCCAAACACGCCGGGAAGTGGATAGATGACCGGAGTGCGGAGGAAATCATTTCAGATATGCGCAAGAGTCGTTCAGCCATACGCGAACCGTTGAATTTTGATTGATTATGGCAACAAGATACCTATTGGATAGTAATATTTGCATCTACCTTTTGCGGGACAAAAAGGGGATACGCAACCATATCCGTAAAGTGCGGTGGGAAAATTGCTGCATATCCGAAATTACCGTCATCGAATTGTTATATGGCGCAGAATGTAGCAATGCCGTGGAAGCCAATACACAAGAAGTCCGTCAACTTTGCGCCGACTTGAAAGTAATACCCGTATCCGTAGCCATCGAAGAATTTGCGCGCCAAAAGGCAAGGCTCCGCAAAGAAGGAAAATTGATTGATGATTTCGACTTGTTGATTGGATGTACAGCCAAAGTTTCCCAATGCGTGCTGGTGACGGAAAATATCAAGCATTTAGAACGGGTGGAAGGACTTGGGATTGAAAATTGGGTAAGATAGGAGTCATCCTTTATTCAATCTATTTTTCACATCCTTGGCATACCCTCTCGACACCGGCACCTCCTCCGCGCATCCCTCCAGCCGGAGGCGATACCCCTGCGAATTGCCGTCCACCTTCGAGACCTGATGAAGATTGACCAGGAAAGCCCGGTGGCAACGGACGATGAAAGGCGCGGAAGCCACCGCCGCCTCGGCCTGCTTCATCGTGAGGCGCAGGAGCTTGGAGACGGGACGGTTGTCGTTGTGGGAGAGGTAATGCAGGCGGACATAGTTGCCCTCGGACTCGGCGTAGAGGAATAAACGGGCGTCCATCTCCAACATTTCTTTCGTGCCGCCCGAAAAGACAAGCGTGACAGAAGGCGTTTCCTCCGTTTCCGGCTTTTGGGACAAACGGAGATTCAATTCCGTGGCCTCGCGCAGGTTCCTTGCCAACCGGATATTGCGGTTCCACATCGCGAAGAGCACGGTGGGGAAAGCCCCCAATATCAACACCCAAAGCAGCACCGTGAAGAAAAGACGCACATCCGGCATCACCCCGCAGAGCCACGCCACGTAGAGCCAGACGCATACGGTGATGCACAGGAACAAGGCCAACGTGCCCGACACCTCCTTGCCCAACGTCCACGCCCGTTCCTCGTAATACCTGGGGAACATCCACGGAAGCACCCATACGAACACCGACGACACCCCCGCCGAGATGCAGGCCGCCCCCAGCGTGACCCACAGTTTCCCGCTTTCTATCCACGCGATGCCGAACGGCTGTAGCAGGTAGAGCACCAGGAAGATGATGGCCGCAGGCACCACTACCACCTTCCACGGGCTGACCAGCGAGGGGTAAGGTTCGCGCCACCAACGGGTCATGATATTCTTTATACTTTGCCCTTTCATTCTGATTCAATGTGAATTAGATACATATCGTTCCTATTTTCAGAGGCCAAAGTTACCGATATTTAGGATATGACAAACGGTATCGCAGGGAATTTATAGAAGAAATCGGTAACTTTGCACGAAACAATCGGGAAGACTACAAACCTATGATAAGGATTTTTTCAAGAAGAACGATATAAGAATAGTAATGACTTAGTAACGGTCACAAATTCCGTGAAATGCGGTGTATTTCTGTCAAACAACTCTGTGCAAAAGGTGCAGATTGAAATTCGTTTATCGATGCAAAAAAACTTCGGACGGTGCGACATTCAAGTACCGTCCGAAGCGTTATTATTCAGTATGCCTTATTCTTATTTATAGAGAGCTTTGCCCAAATCTTCCAATCCGGCTTCTCCGGGCAAGCCGGGATAGGCCTGCTTCATGGCATCCACGAAAGCCTGTGCCGTATTGTTGGCTGCAAACAATTCTTTCATTTTTTTCAAATAAGCGATTTTGAACTCCACCGCATCGCGTGTAGCCGCACCGCCATGTCCACCAATGAACAGCGTCGCACCCGAAGCCAACGAGTTTTCAGCTTCTGCTATTTCTGCATCGATAGCGGCAGAGGAAGATATTTGCAAGTGGCTGACATGCGCCTTTGCCGGAGTCCAATGGGTGTAATAAGCCTTTCCGCCAATCAGGATGCTTGCGCCGGGAAAATCCGATGTCGCTCCATGACGGAACTCAAAAGTAACTCCTGCCCACGTCTGTGTCGTGCCGAAAGCCACTTCCGTAGTTTTGCCTGTGGGCATATCTGTCATGGCATCGCCGAAAGCCTGTGCAAAGCCTTTCATCATGCCGCCATAGATTTCACCTTTGGTAAATTCAGGCATGCCCTGAGCCATCACCACGTCATGTTTCCCTGTTCCTCCTACGTGATAGTCCGTGATGCGTTTTTCCACGGGTTTATCCAACTTGGAAAGATAGGAGTCAAATTCAGCCACATTATCCTTGAACAACGGTTGCTCCATAGTTACAAGAGCATCCTTGCCCTCAATGATGTAACTTGCATCGCCCAACGCATCGTTGGTGTAATAAACGTGCAGTTTGCAATTGCCGAGGTCATGTACCTCGAAACGTCCTTTAGTCTGTGCCATAACTGTAATTGTTAAGAAATTGAACAAAATGAATAATGCTTTTTTCATTGATTCTGCCTTTAATGAATGTTTGACGATTTATTACTTACCAAAAGAGTCTTTGTCCCTTTTGCGCTGCAAAGTTGGGAAGAGTTTTTCAATCCCACAAGTAGGCACTTGGATGTCAGCTACTTACCACGAGGTAACCATTGCTGAGCTTGAGCCACTTGCAGGCAGAAAAAATTTCCCAAAAAAGTTTCTTGCTGCTTGAAAGGAATTTGCTTACCTTTGTAGAGTGAATTGAAACACATTATATTATGGATAGAACAACGATAGAAGATGCCCTGTTTCCGGACTGTCCGATACGGAATATCTTGGCAAGGCTTTGTGACAAATGGTCACTTTTGGTCATCTACACGCTGAACAAGGCGGACAAGGAAACAATACGTTTCAAAGAGTTGCAGCGTGAAATACCCGACATATCACAAAAAATGTTGACGGTTACTTTGCGGACGCTGGAAGACGACGGATATGTCACCCGTACCGTATATCCCGAAGTCCCTCCAAGGGTGGAATATGCGTTGACCGAGCGGACACACTCTTTGCTTCCACATATCAATGCGCT
>CALUOW010000171.1 GCA_944322365.1 uncultured Bacteroides sp. | reverse complement strand
ACGGGCCGCGAAGACCGTTCGGGCTTCGACTGCACCATGGATTGCGGCGTACCCGTCAACTGGGAAATGGAATATTCTGCTTCCGGCCTTGAAGTAGTTTGCGGCAAGGTAGTAGCCGAAAACGTAGAATTCGATGGCTTGGGCGCATACAATATCTGGTTCGGCTTTATTGAAGGACAATATTGGTATACGGACAATATTCCTGCTATTTGGAACGATTCGTTCGATACCATTACCTTTAATACCGCCATCACTTCCGGCTTGTACACGGCTGCCGGCGCATTCGGTGGTTATACATGGTTCACAACCGGTACGGAAATGAAAAAGGTGCAGTAATTTAGCATCAAATCATTAAAATAGGATGCGGGTTACGCAAATGCGGACAAAACAGAATGCCGTTGGATGCGTAACCTGCATTTTTTATCAATGCCGGAAAATACGGATTCATTTTCACCTTTACATGATTGACAACATGAAAAACTTGAATTATCTTCTTATGATCCTCTTCCTGGGCTTGACATGGGCTTGCTCGGAAGATGAACCGGAACCTACCGTCGATATCCTGACCAGCGAGGCAGAATGCGTGCTGGGAGCGGAAGTCAATGCCAAGGCGGTGGTTCGCTTCAACAGTTCCCACGCTTGGAAGGCTTCCAGCAATGCGTCGTGGGCCGTAATCACTCCTACTTCGGGCGAAGCGGGCGAAGTCTCCTTGTCCATCCTTGCTTTGGAAGAGAACCTCACGGGCGAAGAACGTACCGGCACCTTGACCATCCAAGGCGGGGGAACGGCTTCGGCCAACATCAACTTCACACAAGAAGCCAAGGATGTGCTGAATGTATCGCAAACAGAATACGCGCTGCCGGACGAGGGCGGCGAAGTAACGATTGATTTTGAAACAAACGTGGCAGGCGAAGTCGTCGTTGCCTATACGGAAGACGTGGATTGGATTACGGAAGCCGAAGCAGCCTCGTCGCGCGCGTTGGTATCCGGCTCGTTCACGCTGAACGTGCTTCCCAACGAGACGAGAAGCGCGCGCACGGCCAAACTGAAGCTCCGCGTGGTGGAACCGGACCAGCCGGACAAGGTATTGTTCGAATCGCCCACCCTCACCATCAGCCAAGAAGCCGCCCCTGTGGGCACTTCGACGAGCTTTGCCTTGGACAAGCAGGTGACGCAACTGCTGACGCACACGGCGGGCAACGGCATTCCGGTGGTCATCATGGGCGACGGCTTCCTGGACAAGGACATCCAAAGCGGCTATTACCGCGAGGTGATGGAAAAGACCATTGAAAACTTCTTCTCCGAAGAGCCGCTGCACTCGCTGCGCGAATATTTCGACATTTGGGAAGTAACGGCCGTGTCGCGCAACAATGCCTTTGGCGATACGTATAGCACTGCCTTCAGCGGCTGGTTGGAGGGCGGCGGCAGCACCCTTATCGAAGGCGATCACAACAAAGTAATGGAATATGCGCAGATGGTGCCGCAACTGGCCGAGAACGCGGGACTGTTCGAGAACGCCCTTTGCATCGTGGTGTTGAACACTTTCGAATATGCCGGCACGTGCTACTTCGGTTTCTCCAACATCAGCGGAGGAACGACCCACTTTGCCATCGGCTATTGCCCCACCATCAACGACTTGGACGACGACTTGTTCCGCCGTACCCTGGTGCACGAATGCGCCGGACACGGCTTCACGAAGTTGCTGGACGAATACTCCTATCAGGACTACGGCGCCATTCCGTCCACCGAGGTGGAGAAAATCCGCAATCAACAGACGCTGGGTTGGGCTGCCAACGTGGACTTTACGTCCCGCCCGTCCGAGGTGAAGTGGAGCCGCTTCCTCAGCGACCCGCGTTACCAGGGGGTCGATGCGTGGGGCGAAACACTGAGCGTCTACCAAGGCGCCTGCACGTATTGGAGCGGAGTCTACCGCCCCACCAACGACAGCATGATGCGCAACAACCAGCACGGCTTCAACGCCCCTTCGCGTGAAGCGATTTGGAAACGCGTGATGACTGCGGCATATGGCGAGGATTGGACGTATGACTACGACGAGTTCACGGCCTTTGACCAAGCCCATCTCCCCCACCCCGCAGACAACGCGCAAACCAAGGCTGCCGACGAGGGCATACGCATGGGCACGCCGCCGCAATTCACCGGCATGCCACTGCAATATAAGCGGTAAACGGAAGACGCTTTTCGGACGTATGCAGACAGAAAAACGCCCGCTTGCAAATCCTTATCTTTTGGTAGGCAAACGATGAGGTTTCGCAAGCGGGCGATCTATGTCCGGCAAGCGGGGCTTATAACGCCCGGTAGCTCTCTGTCAATACGTCCAAGAGGATGGGCTTGAGACCGCCCACAAAGCATTCGACGGCTATCACCATCAGGATAAGGCCCATGAGGCGCATCATGACGTTGTTGCCCGTCTCGCCCAGCACATCCACCAAACGGGTAGAGGCACGCAGGATAAAATAAGTGAGCAAATAGATGAAAGCGATACAACCAATCAGCACGCCTTTCAACTCGACGGTCTGCGCGTCCTGCATCAGCACGATGGCATTGGCTATGGCGCCGGGACCGCACAACATGGGAATGCCAAGCGGAGTGATGGAGATGTCGTTGGCATAGGTCTTTATCTCCTCATCCTTCAACTTCATGTTGGTATAGCGGGCTTGCAGCATGTCATAGCCAATCTTGAAGATGATGATGCCGCCCGCGATGCGGAAGCCGTTGGTGGAAATGCCGAAGAATTTGAAGAGGAATTGCCCGGCAAAGGTGAACACCATAATAATAATGAAGGCCGTCAGCGTGGCGCGGGTCACGATGAAGCGGCGCTCCTTCTCGGTCATGCCTTGCGTCATGGTCAAAAACACAGGCATGGTGCCCAGCGGATTGGTCAGCGTGAAGAAGGAAGTCAAGCAGAGCAGGGCAAAAGGCAAAATGGAATCCATAAGCTATTCGTGTTAAAATCATGATGACGCAAAAGTATGAATACTTTTCCAAAAACAAAACTTTTTGGGCTGCAAAACCAGGAATAGCCCTGCGCAAAGCCTGAAAATCCCCCGGAAACGCATTTTTCCTCAAAAAAAGTTCGATTTTATTTGGAGATTCAAAATAAAGCCGTACCTTTGCACCCGCAAACCCAAAGAGACCTCACGGGGTGTAGCTCAGCCCGGTTAGAGTAC
>CALUOW010000170.1 GCA_944322365.1 uncultured Bacteroides sp. | reverse complement strand
CAGGTGGCCGTCGCGCTGACGTGCTACCGGCTGGGGATGGAGCGGATGGTGATGTGCTACGTGGCGGTCAACATCGGATGGACCTTCGTCTGGCACTATCTTGCGTGGCGCGAAATCCGCTTATCTTTGTGGGACGCGCTGCGCGACACGGCGCCCTTCCTGCTGATGGCCGCAGGGACCATGTGGCTGACAGGCTTCGCCGTGCCGCACGCGACGGGGAATATCTATGTGTCGTTCGTCGCCAAGATAGTAATGGCTGTCGCGCTCTATGTGGGGCTGATGGTGGCGTGCCGCGTGCAGACCTTCCGCGAGGCATGGGCCTATTTCCGGAAAAAGGAGGTGAAGGAATGATGAAGAAAAATCCGTACACGCCGGGAGGCTTTTCCCTCGGTGGCCACCAAGGCGCGGTCGAGGTGGCCACCAAGACAGGGCCGAGGTGGCCACTAAGGGGAGGCCGAGGTGGCCACCAAGGCGAAACCAAGGTGGGCACGATTTATATTCAATTGATATACAATGAGTTGAAATACCCGCAGAGGAGATAAAACCAAGATGTGAAGATGGTAAAGATTTCTGTCATAATGTGTACCTACAACGGCGCGGCCTATCTGGGCGAACAGCTCGACTCGCTGCGGACGCAGACGCTGCCCCCGTATGAACTGGTGGTGCAGGACGACGGCTCGACGGACGGGACGATGGATTTGCTGCGCGACTATCAACAGCGGTATCCCGGCCTCCGCATCCGCCTCTTTGCCAATCCCGAACGGATGGGGTACAACCGCAATTTCCTTACCGCCGTACAGCGGGCCGAGGGCGACTTCATTGCCTGCTGCGACCAGGACGACGTGTGGCATGCGGACAAGCTGGAGACGCTGGCGCGCGAGATAGGCGACGCGCCCCTTGTCTTCCACAACTCCACGCTGATGACCAACGACCGCCACGAACTGGGACTGCTGCACACGCGCCCCTTGCCGCCGCTCGTCCCCTCGTTGGGCGCGGCGCTCTATCCGCGTGCCTACGGGCATCAGATGATGTTCCGCCGCGAGCTGTTGCCGGCATTGGCCCGCTTTGCCGATGACGAAATCTCCTACGACTACCTGATATATACGGTGGCCGCCGCGCAGGGGCCGTTGCATTACGTGCATCAGTCCCTGGTGCAATGGCGGCGGCACACGGCAGCCACGACGTTCAACCCCTCGGCGCGCAAGTCGGGCAAGTGGGACGGCTACCTCCGGGCGGTGGAAGCCCTGCGGCTGCCGGACAACCGCGAGCGGACGCGCCGATACTTCTCCGTGCTGGCGGAGCGGGTGGCGTTCGCTTCTCCCCAGTTGGCAAAGGCCGTCCGGGGAATGGCGCGGGGCAGCCTCGGCTCGTTGCTGTCCGTTTGCCGCCTCTGCCTGAAACATAACCGCGAAGCCGCGCCCGACGTGCAGGGAAAGATGACGCGCCGCCTGCGTGCCTTCTTCCTGCCCCTGTTCTTTGTCCGCGACCACGGGCGATACATCATCCGACTTTAATATCCTCACAGGCTTATGACACAGATACCTATCTTCTTCACCTTCGACCGAAACTACGTGGCGCCCGCCGCCGTGGCCTTCCATTCGCTGCTTCGCCGGGCCGATGCGCGATATACGTACCGCCTCTACGTGCTCTACACGGACATCCCCCAGGCAGACCGCCGACGGCTGACGCGGCTGGTGGAGCGCACCGGGCGCGGCACGCTGGAGTTCATCGACGTGTCGGCCTTCGACACGGAGGAAATCCGCGGGCAGAAGGGGCACTTCTCCAAGGAAATCTACTACAAGCTGCTGGCGCCCGACCTCTTCCCGCAGTACGACCGCATCCTCTGTTCGGACGTGGACGTGGCCTTCACGGATGACATCGCGCCGTCCTACTTCCTCTATCCCGACGAGTTCTTTTACTATGCCGGCGTAGGGCAGGTGCTGGAGAGCGACCGCATGGCGCAGTATGCCTCAGACTTCACGCCCGACGAGCTGCGCATCCTCCAAAAGGAAATCGCCGCAGGCTATATGCTGCTCAACCTCAAGCTGATGCGCGAGTATGGCATCCAGCACCGCCTGACCGAATTTTATAAGACGAACTATCCCCGTCTCCGGTTGCCTGAGCAGGACTGCCTGATTCTTTGCTGCTATCCCTACGTCCGGCAGATGCCCCTGCGTTATGTGGTGGCCAATACCTACTACCGCACCCCGCCCGCCGAAGCCGCGTTCTGCACCTTCAGCGACGTCTTTCCCCTTGACCGCAAGGCGTGCGAGGATATGTATTCCGATGCCCTGGCCCGTCCCGTGCAGCTGCACTTCGTGGGGGCGGACAAGCCTTGGAACAGCCTGCGGGCGCCGCGTTCCTCCGTTTGGTGGAGCGAGTTGCGTGCCAGTGGTTACACCTTATATTATATAAAGGCACTGCCCGGCATCGTGCGGCAAAAGCTGAGACGATACAGCCTGCGGCGGTTCCTCAACAAAATCTTCTCACGTAAACACTGATTGCTTATGGAAACGAAAGATACTCCCGCCCGCGTCATTGCCTTCTACCTCCCCCAGTTCCACCCCACGCCGGAGAACGATGCCTGGTGGGGCAAAGGTTTCACCGAATGGACCAATGTGGGCAAGGCGCGCCCCCTGTTCCGTGGACACTACCAACCGCGCGTCCCTGCCGACCTGGGTTACTACGACCTGCGTGTCCCCGAGACCCGCCAGGAGCAGGCGGACATGGCCCGGCAGTATGGCGTGGAGGGTTTCTGCTACTGGCACTATTGGTTTGGCAACGGTCGCCGCCTCCTGCAACGCCCCTTTGACGAAGTGTTGCAGTCCGGGCAGCCCGACTTCCCCTTCTGCCTCGCCTGGGCCAACCACAGCTGGGAGGACAAGCAGTTCAGCAAGGAAGGCACGCACCGCGTCCTGATGGAGCAGCTCTATCCGGGCGATGCCGACTACGAAGCCCACTTCCGCGCCCTGCTTCCTGCCTTCCGTGACCACCGTTACATCCGCGTGGACGGCAAGCCCCTGTTCATGGTCTACAATCCCGACGAACTGCCCGATGCCCCGCATTTCATCGCCTTGTGGCAACGTCTGGCGCAAGCCGAAGGTCTGCCCGGTATTCACTTTGTGGGCCAGACCAACCACGCCTCTGAGATAGACCGCCTGCGTTCCCTCGGCTTCGATGCCGTGAACGTGGTGCGCCTTTTCGACTTCTTCCGCAAGGATTTCTCTTTC
>CALUOW010000169.1 GCA_944322365.1 uncultured Bacteroides sp. | reverse complement strand
GCGATGAGTTGTCCTTGGCGCACCCAGTCGCCTTCCTGCACCATCACCCGCTCAATCTGTCCGGGAGTCTTGAAACCAAGGCTGACGGCGTGGGCCTCGCGCACCGTGCCGGGCAATGTCTTCCATGAAGCGGCCCCCACTTGCACCGGCTCTGTCACCATCACGCTACGTCGGAAAGGGGCAGCCTGCTTGTCGCCGCATCCGGCTCCCAACAAGCAGAGCGCCAGCAGCCAAACAAAATGTACTCTTCTCATACCTTTGTGCTTTGAAATACTTTGAGTGCAAAGTTCAGGCTTTATCGGCGCATGACAATCTCCCAATCAGAGGGAAATATGGTCAAAAGGATGACAGATGCCAGAATAAATGGCAGATTAGCACGTCTTTTTATTCCTAAAGGATTACTTTTGCCACCAAAAACCAAGAATGTATGAAAGAATCTCCCGCTTTGCAACCCATGAATTTGACGATGGTACCCGCCACCGAACGCACATTAGTCTTTGCCAACGAATTCATGCTCTGCGACAACTTCGAACTAACGACCGACGCCAACATCAAGCAACAGTTCATCGCCCCTCTTCATCCGTTCAAAATGAGTTTTACTCTGCTGATATGCTGCACGCAAGGCGAGATGTTGGTCCGGCTGAACTTACGCGAATACAGACTCATGGCCGGGATGGCGATGGTAGTGCTGCCGAACGACATCGGCGAATGCCTGGCCTTCGGCCCCGATTGCCAAGTAGCCCTCATTGCTTACTCCGACGAAAGCTATACGAGCAACAAGCACTCCGCCCACTCGCTGCTCTTTTTGAAATACTTGACCAAACAACGGCTGCTGCCCCTCGCGCCGGAAGAGATGCAAGAAACGCTATCGGTTTATGAACGGATGCGGCAGAAAATAAAGCAACCGGACTTGGGATTCACGCGCGAAATATTGCGCAGCTACATGCAAGTGTTGGTATACAACGGCTATCAATGGCTGACCCAATATACGCAAAAACAAAAGGACCAAAAGCCCGAAAGCCGCCCACAAGAATTGTTCGAACGCTTCCTGGCGCTGGTGCAGAAACATTATACCGAAGAACGGAGCATCCGCTTCTACGCCGACAAACTCTGCCTGACGCCCAAATACCTGTCCAACGCGGTGCATCGCGTCAGCGGACGCCACGCGGGCGAGTGGATCAAGGATTATGTGTTGCTGGAAGCCAAAGCCTTGCTGAAGAGCCGCCAATACACCGTGCAGCAAGTCAGCGAGATGCTGAACTTCCCCAACACGTCGTTCTTCGGGAAGTTCTTCAAGAAAGCCATGGGATGCACGCCCCGGACGTATATGCTAGAATAGTCCTCCCTATCACTCCCCGAACAGCCACTTGTTCAGCCACCTATTAATATAGATATTCGCCACGGCAAACCCCGCGCCGAGCGCCGCGCCCGCCAATACGTCCGTCGGATAGTGCACCCCCTCGTTCATGCGCGAGACGCCCACCGAACACGCCCAAAGAGCCGAAGGAGCAATGACGTACCATTTGGGATAACGGATGCAAAGCGATGTGGCCAAGGCAAAAGCCGTGGCAGTATGCCCGGAGGGGAAAGACGGGTCGCTCTCCAAGCTATAAGGATGGATGCGGTCGGGATAACTCTCGTAGGGGCGTGCCCGATCCACAATGTACTTCAGTCCATAGGTCAGGGCAAAGGCGCCCGCCACGCTGGTGCCCACGTAGACGGCATCCTTCAGCAAGCCACGGTCGTTCTTGATCCACGCCGCAAGAGCCATGGCCATAGGAACGCCCACCGCCAGGTAGGGTTCGGATTCCGACACCACCTTATTATAATTACGGACAAACTTGCCATCCCAGCTATTAATCTGATGCACGACGTTGATGTCCCAGTTTTGCGCCGCAAGGGGCAGCAAGACGGGCAGGAGGAGAATGACGAATAGCAACAATCTTTTCATACGCGCAGAGTTGAGAGCGCAAAGATACGGATTTAAATCGAAATATCGCGCAAACCTGCCGCCCAAGGGCGGAAAAACGAACCATCCCGCCCGGAAAAGCAAACATTGCCTGCTGCAAGTTCCATCTTCAGCCTACAGATGCGCATCTTTAGCCTACAGACGTGCATCTGCAGGTTGCAGACGTGCATCTGTAGGCTAAAGATGGAAGATTTCTACTACACAACCTCTTAATCCCAGCCTTCTGCCCGCTTTCCCGGCAAGGCATCGCAAAGAAATCAACGTCGCCGACACTAAAAAGCTGAATTATTTCGCTAAACGCTTGTTTCATAAAGGTTTTTCATTTATTTTTGCAAGGAATTAGCAGAATCAGCCTTGCGCTTGACATTTACTAACAATTTAAATAACTTTAATTCAATCATTTATGTGGTTAAGTAATTCATCTGTAGGAAGGAAAGTGGTGATGAGCGTTACCGGCATCGCCCTCATCCTGTTTCTGACGTTTCACATGGCGATGAACCTGGTAGCGCTCGTTTCTGCAAACGGGTACAACGCCGTCTGTGAGTTCTTGGGAGCAAACTGGTATGCGCTGGTCGCCACCATCGGCCTGGCTGCCTTGTTCGTCATTCACATCATCTACGCCTTCTGGCTGACGATGCAGAACCGCCGCGCGCGCGGTGCCGAGCACTATGCTGTCACCGAACGCCGCAAGGAAGTGGAATGGGCATCCCAAAACATGTTGGTGCTGGGCCTGATTGTCATCCTGGGCCTGATTCTGCACTTGGTTAATTTCTGGTCGAAGATGCAGTTGCCCGAACTGATGCACCAGCTGGGCATGCACACCGACGCCATGACGCTGGCCTATGCCGCCGACGGCGTGCATCACATTGCCAACACCTTCGCCAACCCCGTGTTCGCCATCCTCTACCTCGTTTGGCTGGCCGCCCTGTGGTTCCACCTGACCCACGGTTTCTGGAGCGCCATGCAGACGCTGGGTTGGAACAACAAGGTTTGGATCAACCGCTGGCAGTGCATCTCCAACATCTATTCTACCATCGTTGTGGCTTGCTTCGCCCTGGTAGTCGTTGTGTTCTACATCAAATCCCTCATCTAATCAGTTAACAAGACGAGTTGACAAGTTAACAAGGCAACGAGTTGACAAGTCAACAAGGCTACAAGGCCCTTGTACCCTCGTTAACTGAAAACCTCGTCAACTAAAAACAAAGACTATGACTAAGATAGATTCAAGAATACCGGAAGGTCCGGTAGCTGAGAAATGGACCAACTATAAAGCTCATC
>CALUOW010000168.1 GCA_944322365.1 uncultured Bacteroides sp. | reverse complement strand
TGGAACCCGGTTCCAGTACGGATGGAACGCCGTCACAGTACGGATGTTACAGCCTCACAGCACGGGTGTTACAGCGTCACAGTACGGGTGTGATATGATCGTTGTACTTCTGCGGAATCCGTCTCATGCACGGCAAAGGAGACAACGTTTCATCCGCTTGCCCTTCATGACGGATTTTCTTCCGCATTCCCAAATGTTTCCAGAATCGGGCCTTTACTTTGCCAACGAAAACAGAATAATAATCACACAAAAGCATTGAGTTATGAAGAATTTGTTATCAGTATGTGTCTTGTCAGCCGTCTTGTTCTTCGCGCTGGCAGCTTGTTCGGACGACGACAAGCAGTCTCCCAACCTTCCTCCCGGAGCTTCCGGCGTGCCGGAGAGCATCCTTTCCCAATTCAACGAAGATTATCCCGACGCCCAGGATGTCGATTGGCAGCAGGAGGGAGATTATTACGTGGCCAGTTTCTCTACGTCGCAATCGCGCGGGAATGCTGCCTGGTATGAAGACAACGGGCGTTGGGGAATGACGAAATACGAGATTCCTTTCAGCCACCTGCCTGCCGCCGTGGCCGAGGCTTATGCCGCCAGCGAATACGGACAAGCAGGTTCGGGCTGGCATACGGACGACGAAGTAGAAGTTCTGGAGCGGCGCGACGGTACGGAAACCCTTTATATCATCGAGGCTGAGCGCGGCGAGTCGGAAGTAGACCTTTATTATACGGCCGACGGTGTCTTGGTGAAAGAAATCCTGGACGCGGCCCCGGACAAGGACTATGGGCAATATCTGCCCCAAACGCCCGACGGCAGCTTGCAATCGTGGCTGGAGCAACGCTTCCCGGATTACCGGCTGGTGGACTTGGACGCGGAAGACGGCGGCTTGGAAGTGGAATTTATTTATGAAAGGCAAAAATACGAAGCATTCTTCACGCGCGACGGCGAATGGTTGTATTACAAAACGGAGTTGCGCTATGGCAGCAGCCTGATACCTGACGCGGTGAAAGCCACCGTAGAAGCATCGGACGCCATGCAGCAGGGCGCGTGGGTAGACGAGGTAGAGATGTATGTGGTCAATGCCAACGGCACGGAGGCGACATACTTCTGTTTTGAACTGGAAACGCGCTTTGGAGGCGAGCACAAGTTATATGTCCGCGCCGACGGCACGGAAGAGCGTCCGGACCTGGGCGGCGGCCAAGGTGGCAGCGGCGTGCCGGTGGAGAGCGACGTGGAGACTTTCATCAACCAGCGTTATCCCGGCGCCATCATCCTGGAGCGCGATTATGACGACGGTTACTTGGAGATTGACATCCGCCACGAAGGCGTGGAAAAGGAAGTATTGTTCAACGGCCGCAACGAATGGGTACGCACCGAATGGGAGACGCGCTCCTTGCCCGATGCCGTGCGCCAGGCGGTGGAAGCCGAAGGATACCGCATCAGCGACCGCGAGTTTGACCGTGTGGAAACGCCCGACCGCAACTGGTACGAGGTGGAAGCCGTGAAGGATCGCCGCGAATGGGAACTTTATGTGGAGGATGACGGCAATATCTTCGACGTGCGCCGCGACGACTGAACCGTCAGTTCCCCGTCAAGAAAGCATTCAGCCCAGCAGGTGATAGATATTGCCTGCCTGGGCTTTTATGATGCCTTTCATTTCCATCTCGAAAAGCAGGGCGCTGAGCCGATGGACGGGCAGCCCGCTATTCGTAGCCAAGGTATTGATGTGCAAGTCGCCGTTACGGGCCAGCAGTTGGACAATGCTGCTTTCTTCGTCCGTAAGTTCCTGGAAGAGGTTGCGTTGCACAGGAGCTGCTGTCCGGGGCATTCCCCATCTCATGGCCTGCACAAAATCCTCGGCGTTCTCCACCAAAGCAGCCATATTGTTGCGGATGAGGCGGTTGCATCCGGCGGATTGCTCGTCGTTGACGCGCCCCGGCACGGCAAAGCAGTCGCGGCTGTAGCCATTGGCCATTTCGGCTGTGGTGAGCGAGCCTCCTTTTCGTCCCGATTCCACCACAATAATTGCATCGGCCATGCCCGCCACGATGCGGTTGCGGCTGAGGAAGTTGTAGCGTTCAGGTTCCGTGCCGGTCAGATATTCGGTCAACAGCCCGCCTTGCGCCAACATGTCGGTGGCTGTCTTGCGATGGACGGCTGGATAAATGCGGTCTAAGCCATGGGCCAAAACGGCGACGGTGGGCACATGGTTGGACAGGGCGGCTCGATGGGCGGCAATGTCAATGCCATAGGCCAGTCCGCTGATCACCAACAAGTCGGGACAAAGAACCGCCAAGTCGCGCACAAAGTCGTTGCACCATTGCCGCCCGTAGTCTGTGGCGCGGCGTGTGCCCACGATACTGACCACGCGCAAGCTGTTCAGATTGGCTTGCCCTTTGTAGAAGAGGTAGAGCGGCGCATCCTCGCATTCGCGAAGCCGTGCAGGATAACGTTCGTCGCGCAGCGTCAGGCAGTCGATGCCATGCTTGTCGGCAAAGGCTATTTCCTTTTCGGCGCGTTGGAAGATGCCGGGCGTATGGAGGGCTTTCAGGGCAGCAGGTTGGATTTCGTCGCAAAGGTCTCTCAATTCGTGGCGGCGGGCAAAGACGTCGGCTGCGCTGCCGGCCACTT
This sequence comes from uncultured Bacteroides sp., assembly GCA_944322365.1. Classification (GTDB taxonomy): domain Bacteria; phylum Bacteroidota; class Bacteroidia; order Bacteroidales; family Bacteroidaceae; genus Bacteroides. The sequence continues at coordinate 710 of CALUOW010000168.1, read as the reverse complement.
GCACCAATCGTTGGGCTGTCAAGGCGCCGATGCCCGTGCAGAGGGTGAGGGCAATGCTACAGATGCGTTCGTCAGTCATTTTTCCGTTCTTTATTTAGTCAATAAGTAAGGTGCGAATAGTTGGTCGAACAAGGGGCAGGCGCTCAAACGTCCATTCACCACGCACACGGCTTCCACCACGCCCTTCAGCGACAGTTTATTGTCGGCGGCACGATAGATGTCTTGGTAGAAGACGTATTTGATGCCTTCCTTGCGCAGATAGAGTTTGCAGATGAATTCGTCGCCGCTGCGCAACGGCGTCTTGAATGCCATCGTGATGCGGGCCACAACGGGGTCGATGCCTTGCCGGTGCAGTTCGGCAAAGCTGATGCCGGTGCTGAGCAGGAACTCGTGGCGGGCATGTTCCAAGTAGTGTTGGTAGTTGGCATTGTTTACGATGCCTTGCAGGTCGCATTCGTAGTCGCGCACTTTCAAGCGCAGTTCGTGGATGTAGTCCATAATCAAACAAGTCCTTTGAATCGTTTCAGTTCTTCGGTCGAAACCAATTTATACAGTTTGTCGCTGGGGCGTATCTTGTCGCACTTGATGGAGAAGTGTTCGCCTTTGTGGACAGTAGGCACGGGGTTCAAGTCCACGCGCATCTCGTCGGCGGTGAGGAAGAGGGCGCCGGTGGTCGGGCCGGTGACGAGCAGCTTGTCGCCCACGTTCAG
>CALUOW010000167.1 GCA_944322365.1 uncultured Bacteroides sp. | reverse complement strand
CCCCTTCCAAATTCGTTCCATCTTCGTTATTTCTTCGTTTCTAAGGGAACGAACTTGGAACGAACATGGAACGAACTTGGTACGAACTTGTCCTGAGCCGTTTTTGAGAAGGTGAGGAGATGGAAATGAAAGGAGAAAAATTTACAAGCAGGGAGAAGGAGGGGGTGTCCGACGGCTTGTTCGGAAGAAACGTGCCGATTCTTATATAAAAAAAGAACCGCCCGGCGCTGCTTGTTTTCAGCAATGCCGGGCGGTTCTTTGTCAGTCTGTCGCGGTATGTCCGCGATGCGCGCCTTACGCTTTCACGCCGTTGTACTCGTCGGAGATGGTCAGCTTCTTGCGGCCTTTGGCGCGGCGGGCTGCCAATACGCGGCGACCGTTAGCGGTGGCCATTCTTTCACGGAAACCGTGCTTGTTTCTTCTCTTTCTGTTCGAGGGTTGGAATGTTCTTTTCATCGTTGTATCTTTTTTATGTTATTATTCTTCCAGTTTCGGGCTGCAAAAGTAGGGAGTTTTTGCGAAATAACCAAGTGGATAACTCATTTTCTCTCAAATCTTTTGCGTTTTTTGTTGATTTGCATTAATTTTGCGGCCGAAAAGCTGGATAAACCGGATAATACTAACATTATAAAATAGAAGAATACGTATGATTAATGCCCAAGACATTAAAATCGGAACTGCCATCCGCATGGACGGCAAGCTCTATTTCTGCATCGACTTCCTGCACGTAAAGCCCGGCAAGGGCAACACCTTCATGCGCACCAAGCTGAAGGACGTGGTGAACGGCTACGTGCTGGAGCGCCGCTTCAACATCGGCGAGAAACTGGAAGACGTCCGCGTGGAACGCCGCCCGCACCAGTATCTCTACAAGGAAGGCGAAGACTATATTTTCATGAACCAGGAGACCTACGAGCAAATCCCCATCGGGCACGAACTGATCAACGGCGTGGACTTCCTGCTGGAAGGCATGGTGGTGGACGTGGTGTCCGACGCTTCGACCGAGACGGTGCTCTACGCCGAAGTCCCCGTCAAGGTGCAGATGAAGGTCACCTACACCGAACCGGGCCTCAAGGGCGATACCGCCACCAATACGCTGAAGCCTGCCACGGTGGAATCGGGCGCTACGGTGCGCGTGCCGCTCTTCATCAACGAGGGCGAAACCATCGAAATCGACACGCGCGACGGTTCGTATGTCAGCCGCGTGAAGGCTTGATTCAGGCTCGACGCAACATCTGCATATGGTGAATATTTACATTATATAATTCTCACCTTCCGGATGCGCCGCGATGGCGCGTCCGGTTTTTTTTCATTCAGGCAAGCCCCGCTGATTATGAAATATTCCATCCTCATCCCCGTCTACAACCGTCCCGACGAAGTGGACGAGCTATTGGCCAGCCTCGAGGCGCAGACCGTGCGCGATTTCGAGGTCGTGGTGGTGGACGACGGTTCGTCTGTCCCCTGCCGCGCCGTGGCGGACAAACATGCTGCCAACCTCCGCCTCCGCTATTTCTCCAAGCCCAATTCCGGCCCCGGACAGACGCGCAACTTCGCCGCCCAACGGGCTGAGGGCGACTATCTCCTCATCTTGGATTCGGACTGCATCCTGCCGCCCGGCTATCTGGAAGCCATCGGCAGCGAGTTGCGCCGCGAGCCTTGCGACGCTTTCGGCGGACCGGACCGCGCCCATCCCTCGTTCACTCCTTTGCAGAAGGCCATCAACTATGCCATGACCTCGTTCTTCACCACGGGCGGCATCCGGGGAGGGAAGAAGAAGATGGACAAGTTCTATCCCCGCAGCTTCAACATGGGCGTGCGCCGCGAGGTCTACCAAGCCTTGGGCGGATTCTCGGCCATGCGTTTCGGCGAGGACATCGACTTCAGCATCCGCATCTTCCAAGGGGGCTACCGCTGCCGTCTCTTCCCCAATGCCTGGGTATGGCACAAACGGCGGACAGACCTGCGCAAGTTCTTCAAGCAGGTGCACAATTCGGGCATCGCGCGCATCAACCTCCACAAACGGCATCCCGGTTCGCTGAAGGCGGTGCACCTCCTGCCCGGCCTCTTCACGCTGGGGACGCTCCTCCTGCTGCTGGCCGCGCCCATCTGCCCCTATGCTTTGCTGCCGTTGGCGCTCTACGCCCTGCTGGTGTGCGTGGACAGCACGGCTCAAAACCGCAGCCTTCGCATCGGCCTCCTGTCCGTGGCGGCCGCCTTCGTGCAACTCATCGGGTACGGCACGGGCTTTTGGCGCGCGTGGTGGCGGCGTTGCGTGCGGGGCAAAGACGAGTTCGAAGCATTCCGGAAGAATTTCTATAAATAAAAGGTATGGATACCAAACTCAACATCAACCAATGGGCCGAGGAAGACCGCCCGCGCGAAAAGATGATGCGCTTGGGCGCCGAAGCGTTGAGCGACGCCGAATTGCTGGCCATTCTTATTGGGTCCGGCAATACGGAAGAAAGCGCCGTCGGCCTGATGCAGCGCGTGCTTGCCGCCGCCGGCAACAACTTGCACCAGTTGGGCAAGTGGCAAGTGCAGGACTTCGCGCGCTTCAAAGGCATGGGACCTGCCAAGAGCGTCACGGTCATGGCCGCCTTGGAGCTGGGCAAACGACGCAATTTGCAAGAGCGTCCCGAACGCCCCGCCATCCGCACCTCGCGCGACATCTACGAACTGTTCTACCCGCTGCTATGCGACCTGCCCAACGAGGAGTTCTGGATATTGTTGCTCAATCCCGCCTGCCGCGCCATCAACCGAGTGCGCATCAGCCGTGGCGGCTTGGACCAAACCACGGCCGACGTGCGCACCATTCTCCGCGAAGCTCTCTTGGCACGCGCCACGCAACTGGCCTTGGTGCACAACCACCCTTCCGGCAACACCCAACCCAGCACGGACGACATCCGCTTGACGCAAAAGGTGCAGCAAGCCGCCCAAGTGATGAACATCCGGGTGCTGGACCACGTGATTGTCTGCGACGGGGCGTATTATAGTTTCAGCGACGAGGGGAGGCTGTAAAAGGAATCCCTGGACAAGCACGTCCACTTACCCATTATCTTCGTACTTAAAATCAATATATTTTCTTGCCAGAAAGATTTGTGTATTCCCACGGGCTTCTTCTCCCCTGTTCAGCTTAGTCACAGTCAAATCGGCATTCCACTTCCGGTTCTGTACCAGCATTCCCTTCATCAATCTTTCCAGCACTTCTTCCGGCGTTTTGATTTCTGTTTCAAATTGGAATGTAGACCCTTCTCTCCGGTCTATAACATTTTCAAAAATTCTCTCCAGCAATCCTCTTAATACTCCATAACCTGCAGGAGCGGTTCCATGCAGGTCAAAATTC
>CALUOW010000166.1 GCA_944322365.1 uncultured Bacteroides sp. | reverse complement strand
CAGCTTCTGTTTCTTGAGCAGTTTCCCAATCCGGTCATCCAGGCCTTCGTATGGGCTTGCCGGTTCACTGACACATACGGCTTTTTCTTCTATGCAAATCTCTCCCTGCAAAGATACGGGAATTGCGCCTTTTTCTATCAATAATTGGTTCGCATTTTTTTCGTCGGGCAAAGGGTTCCGCACATAAATCCGCCGCATCTTGCGCAATCCGTCGATTACTCCGGACCATGTGCCGCCTTTGCTGTCCGACTCGGCCACGTAAATGTCTTGTGCCATACCGTAAATGATGGGGTTCCGGGCCATGGCCAATCCAGTGCTCCACGGAGCCTTCGGATGGAATGCGCTCAATACCAATACATCTCCGGCAATGATGTCTTTGTACAAAGCTTTGAAACCGGAGGCAAACGTCGTAATCCCTTGCGGAAGCACGATGATGCTTTTCCCGCCATATTTCAAGGCGGAGTCCAGTGCCTGCTTGTCCACCCCTTTGGCATAGCCGCTGACAACGACTTTTCCCGCAGTAGTGGCCAGTTTGGCTATGTTATCCGTAAATTGCAATGAAACGGTTCCTGCCAGTCGTGAGCCCACAATGGCCAGGCTGTCGGCTTTCAGGAGTTGCAGGTTTCCCTTGGTATAAAGAAGAGGCGGGGCATACGTCTTCTTCAAGTTTTGCTTCAAAGTCTTGGGATAGTCGGGCGACAGGATGGGGATCAGTCCATAACCTTGCTCCAACAGATTTTCTGCTTCGAAAGAATAATTAGGCAACTCTTTTTTAGATGCGTTCAGCCAGTCTGTTTCCTCGGGGGTCAGGTCGAAGTCCTTTTGCCAAACAGTCTCTTCGCAGTGGAAAAAATCAGGCAGCGTGATGGCACGTTCATAGCATTGCACGATGATTTCGTTCTTTCGGGCCGTTCTCATTCTTTCGGTATGAGCCAATGCCATCCAATATGTATATTCTTGCTCCATTTTACTGTTCGTTAAAATCATAAGTTATCTCCTCCTACTGTTTTGGCAATGACAAGTGGTGCTATGGCTGTTGCACCGGCTTGGGTCAGCATACGGCCGATTTCTTTGATGGTTGCGCCACTGTCGAAAATGTCATCTACCAGCAAGATACTTTTGCCTTCCACAGCATCAGGGACAGACAGCGTGAAGGCATCTGCCACATTGTCCCGTTTCAGTATGTTATTTTGGAAAACCTTTTGAGGTTCGGTCGGATGGGTCTTTTGAAGCCAGTCGTGTACAGGAATGGACAACGTTATTCCCAACCTGTATGCAAAGTCCTTGACCAAATCGCCCGATATGGTTGGCGGCACATGGAGGATCATATCGAATGTCTCTTTCCCCCATTGTTTGCGGTAAGCCCTTAACACAGTGGTCAACAGCATATCAGGGAACATACCCCCGCCTTCATATTTGCAGCGGTGAATGAATGTGCCTATATTGGAGGTTCCGTAGTAGGCCCCTGCCACCCCGTTGACAAGATTCGTCTTCTTGCTTTCCACTTCGAGCCGGGGGAAATAATTGGTCTGGAAATCGCGGACACGTTGCCAATCTTCCTCACTCGTACGGACATGGCGTTTCACCAAGTCCGTATTGTCACAGCCTTTGTAGATGTCCGGATGATGGTCTCCCAAATATTCGCAAAGGTACTTCATCCGTGGCTCACGGGTATAAACATATTCCACCATCTTGTCCAAGTCCTGTAGCTTGGCAACACGCAACGCCTCGAATCCGGTAGTGTCCAATGCTTGGGCTCCGAATTGGTATTCGTACACTTTGCGTTTGTCGTAGATGACCTCTTTTATTATTCCCTGTTCAATCAAGTCAGCTTTAATCACACGGATGGGTGTTTGTTTCAGATTGGTTTTCCTTGTCAGGTCTTGTATGCCCAACGGTTCCGTTTTCAGTAACTCTATCACCCGCTGATAAGTTTTGGTGGATGGTCGCGCCGATTCGATAAACGACTTCGGCAGTTTATAATCTTCCGGAATGCCATCCGCATCTTTCCTAGAGTTGTAGAACAAGATAGCCACCGTTGGTTTTCCATCCCTGCCTGCACGACCAATTTCCTGGTAGTAATGGATAGGTGATGCAGGAATCTGCGTATGAATGACAAAACGGATATCCGGCTTGTCAATCCCCATGCCCAGTGCATTGGTGGATATGACACATTTCCAGCGATTCTCCATCAATCCTTGCTCTATCTCTTTTCGTTGTTCGGCGGGAAGTCCGGCATTATAAGCGATGCAGTTTATTCCATTGCACTCAAGCCAGCGTGCATAAAGTTCTGTTTGAACGCGAGTACCCGTATAAATCAATCCTGTACCAGGTAAACGCTCCATCCAACGGGACAATGCAATCATTTTTTCTTCTTCCGATTGAGTTTCAACGACATAAAGATGGAAGTTGTCTCGCATCAAGTTGCCTCGGACGGTTATCAGCTGTCCTCCTATTTGTTGCTCAATATCGTGCTGTACACGCAGGGTGGCTGTTGCAGTAGTAGCCAAGACAGGCATATCTTTAGGCAACAGATTGACCAAATGGACGATGCGTCGGAAGGCAGGTCGGAAGTCATGTCCCCACACGGAAATGGTATGCGCTTCGTCCACGACAATCATCGAAAGGTTCATGTTTCGCACAGCTTCCTGCCACTCCTGGTTTTCCTGTCGTTCCGGTGCGATGTAGAGAATCTTGATTTTCCCGTCCAAAGCGTCCTGTATGGCTTGTGTATTTTCTTCTTCCGATTGTTCAGAATTAATGTATCGGGCTGGAATTCCTTTGGCATTCAGATTGTTCACTTGATCGCGCATCAAGGCAATGAGCGGGGAGAATATGACAGTTATGCCTTCCCATAGCGTAGCCGGAAACTGATAGCACAATGACTTCCCGAAGCCGGTTCGTTCAATCAACAGCACACGTTCCCCCTTGAGCAACCGCTTAATGACGTTCCATTGTTCGTCAAAGAAGTGCTCAAAGCCGAATGTTTGCCTTAATCTGGTTTCAGCCTCTTTCCGTGTCATGATTCATTATTCCTTTTTTGCTTTTCCCGCTCCGCCTTCTGCTCCTTCTCGTACTTGTCATACGCCTCGACAATGCGGGTAACCAATTTATGGCGCACGATGTCCTTCTGGTTCAGTTCTATGAAGCAGATGCCTTTCACGCCCTTCAATATCCGCAATGCCTGCACCAGGCCGGAGGTTTGGGAGGAGGGCAGGTCAATCTGCGTCATGTCTCCGGTGACTATCATCTTGGTGTTCATGCCCATGCGGGTAAGGAACATCTTGATTTGGGCGGAGGTGGTGTTCTGCGCCTCGTCCAGGATGACCACGGCATCGTTCAGCGTCCGTCC
>CALUOW010000165.1 GCA_944322365.1 uncultured Bacteroides sp. | reverse complement strand
CTGGGCGGCGCGGACGTGACGACCACGGCGTACACCCTGACGGACAAACCCTCGTCCATGACGCACACGCACACGGCCAACGGGAAGACAACCCGCACCGAGACCTACGGCTACACCTACGACCAGGCAGACCGCCTGACGAAGGCGACGCACAGCCTGGGCGGCACGCAAGCGACGCTGGCAAGCTATGCCTACGATGACCTGGGCCGGCTGCAGACGAAAAACCTGCACGGCAACGCCGGCAACCAACAGACGTATGCCTACAACCTGCGCAGTTGGCTGACGGGCATCGGCGGAAGCAAGTTCACCCAGAACCTGTATTACACCACAGGCAACGGCACGAAGCAGTACAATGGCAACCTCAGCAGCCTGACGTGGAAGGCGGGCAACGAGACAACTACCCGTGGCTACAAGTTCTCCTACGACGGGCTGAACCGCCTGACAACGGCCACCTACGGCGAAGGCACGTCCATCGGCACGAACGCGGACCGCTTCACAGAAAAAGTGACCGGTTACGACAAGAACGGCAACATCTTGGGCTTGCAACGCTACGGGCAAACGTCGGCTTCGGCCTACGGCCTGGTGGACAACCTGGCCTTCACGCTCAACGGCAACCAACTTACCCGCGTGGACGACGCGGCTACGGCTTCGGCGTACAACGGCGGCTTCGAGTTCAAGGATGCCGTGAAGCAAGCCAATGAATACGCCTACGACCCAAACGGTAATTTGAGCAAAGATTTGAATAAGAACATTAGCTCGATTCAATACAATTGCTTAAACTTGCCAAGCAAAGTCACGTTTGCGGATGGAAGCACCGTCACTTACACGTATGCTGCCGACGGCACGAAACTCCGTGCAGTCTATGTAATCAACGGGTCTACCACCACGACGGACTATTGCGGGAACGTGGTCTATGAAAATGGGGCGCAGAAGCTGTTGCTCACGGACGAGGGCTATGTCTCTCTTTCCGATGGCCAATACCACTATTACCTGAAGGACCACCAAGGGAACAACCGCGTGGTGATCAACTCGGCAGGTGCGGTGGAGGAAACGAACCATTACTATCCGTTCGGCGGTACCTTTGCTTCGACGAATGCTATTCAGCCTTATAAGTACAACGGCAAGGAGTTCGATGCGAAGAAGGGGCTGAACTGGTATGACTATGGGGCACGATGGTATGATGCGGCGACGGGAAGGTGGCATGTAATTGATCCGATGGCAGCAGGCTATTATCCCATTAGTCCTTATGTTTATTGCGGCAACAATGTTATAAACCGGATAGACCCAACAGGCATGAAATGGGATGATGTAAATGAAGCAGAACGCCTAAAAAACAAAATTGATAAGAAAATTGTATCACTTAACAAAAATATAGAGAAGTGGCAAGCGCAGATTGATAATGGTAAATTGAGTGACAAAAAGCAAGCTAGGCTAAATAGCAAGTTGGATGAGGCAAAAGCACGTGTTGCTAATTTGCAACAAAGCAAACAGGATATTGATTTGCTGGGTGCTGATAAAGACAACACATATGCTTTTAACCATACCAATGGAGGCTTGCATCAAGTTTGGAAAGGTGAAGATGGTCTCGTTTACATCGATACTTCGTCTGATGCGTTATCCATACATGAGATTACACATGTAAGGCAATCATTAAAACGAATTGGCAAATTGCAATTTAGGAATAACCTTCTAGAAAATGCAGGACGGACCAATTATGAAACATTTTCGTCCATGGAAATAGAGGCTTACCAAATGCAATATTCGTACGATCTATCTTTTCCAGGGAATACTTTGGGAAAGGGATTGCAAGGAATTGACGTACATTCTGTAGGGAATATTTTTAACCCACAGACTGGTAAGCCTGTCTATCCTATCATCTGGAGATATTCCCAATCTTTGAAATAATTGCCATGAGCATGTCGATGTGTTAAATATATTGACATGCTTTTAATTATCAAACATTTTATATGAAGAAGATTATACTACTTTCATTCGCTGTTAGTTGTATTTTAGGCTTGTCAGCCCAAAGTCAATTAAATGGTTCCTATTTTTCGGAATCAGGTCTTAGAATAACGATTTGCAATGATAAGTTTTATTATATATTAGAACAATGCGGGCCTGTAGCATTTGCAACAGATACATTGGCACAATGCACTCTCCAGCAGATAGATGACTTCATTGAACTAAATTCAGAAAACATCATCGAAACTGGTCAAAGGGGAGAATCTGTCATCCAACAGTTGGATAAAACCATCATTGATAGCATTATGGTGTCTTTCGTCTTATCATGCAAGCGTGACATGGAAATTGAACTTTTACCTTGGAAACATTCCATGCCCCTTACCACAAATATATATAAGACTTCTTCATCGGAGGGATTGTTGATAAAACTGCCTCTTGAGGTAACGAGTTTCTCTTATATTATACGCCCCCAAAATTTGGTGCTATCCCTTTATGACGGTGTGCTTCACAGTATCGTGTCGTATTCTCCCGCAAAAGGTATTGCGATAAAGGAAGGGTGCAATCGAGTGTCAGTTCATCTACCAGCTATAGATGATGCTTTTTTTGATCGGGAATACATAGTGGGCGAATATGCACGGATGCGCGGTGATACCTTGACTTGGCGCGGGCAGGATTTTATAAAAGATAAATTCTGAGTAAATCCATATTATAAAATTTATATGAAGGAGAAAAGATGTATATACAACAATGAGGAAACGGATGCGGTTAGCATTCATGAGAGCTTAATCAAAAGTATTGTTTTTAATCAGTTTGAAACTGTTTTTCATGTAGACTGGGCACAAGGATATGGAGATTTCTTGATAAAATGTTCATATCCCGAATTAGTAAGTTTTGATTTTACTACAAATGATAAGTATTTATCACCTAATACAGTTCTGAATCATTTGGAGATAACCGATTTTTCTTATTTAAAAAACGACAAAGGGTATACTATACAATTCGATTTTGATAGCTATCCTGTAGGATATATTCGAATGCATTGTTCTAAATTTAGTTTTGAATGCCCCTCTATGCCTCTTTCTCCAGGAGGAAATGCGCATCGGATTCCTTGGGATGAAGCTAAAGAACGGATCTAGTCTTTAACTGAAAATTAATCTTTGAACTATGAAAACGCAGGCTGCCTCTTGATTCCGATCCTTTGGCTGGAGAGAGGCAGCCATTTTTTTTTCAAGTGGATGAAATGATCACAGCCTCTGCGCAGTTGGCTGACGGGCATCGGCGGAAGCAAGTTCACCCAGAACCTGTATTACACCACGGGCAACTGACCTTCACGCTCAGCGGCAACCAACTTACCCGCGTGGACGACGCCGCAACCGCTTCGGCCTACAACAACGGTTTCGGGTTCAAGGATGCCGTAAAGCAAGCCAATGAATACGCCTACGACCCAAACGGCAATTTGAGCAAAGATTTGAATAAGAACATTAGCTCGATTCAATACAATTG
>CALUOW010000164.1 GCA_944322365.1 uncultured Bacteroides sp. | reverse complement strand
GCTCCTTCCACAGGCACGGGGATGCCCCAATCCAAGTCGCGGCTCACGGCGCGGGGTTGCAGGCCCATGTCCAGCCAACTCTTGCACTGTCCGTAGACGTTGGGGCGCCATTCCTTGTGGTCTTCCAGAATCCATTGACGTAACCACGGTTCGTGCTTGTCCAAAGGCAGATACCAGTGCGTCGTCTCCTTCATCACGGGTTCGCTGCCGCTGATGGCGCTCTTGGGATTAATCAATTCCGTGGGGCTGAGCGTCGAGCCGCACTTCTCGCACTGGTCTCCGTACGCGCCTTGGGCGTGGCAACGGGGGCATTCGCCCGTGATGTAACGGTCGGCCAGGAAGGTCTTGGCCTCCTCGTCGTAGTATTGCATCGTGGTCTTCTCGATAAACTCGCCTTTGTCATACAGCTTGCGGAAGAAGTCCGATGCCGTCTGATGGTGCACCTTCGAGGTGGTACGTCCATACACGTCGAACGAGATGCCGAACTCCTCGAACGACTTCTTGATAAGTTCGTGGTAACGGTCCACAATGTCCTGCGGCGTGCAGCCTTCCTTTTTGGCGCGGATGGTGATGGGCACCCCGTGCTCGTCCGACCCGCCGATGAAGAGCACGTCTTCCTTCTTCAGGCGCAAATAGCGGACATAGATGTCTGCCGGGACATATACTCCTGCCAAGTGGCCGATGTGCACCGGTCCGTTGGCGTAGGGCAAGGCCGAAGTCACGGTAGTACGTTTGAAATTCTTTTCCATTGTCGTATTTAGTCTATTTATTGTTACGGATATGCAAACTCTTCTTTTGCGTGGCGCAAAGATAGTGTTTCTTTGGCAATATCCGAGGGGAAAAGCGGGGATTGATACATATTTCTGCCCGCAATCCCGAATAAACCGGGGAGGAAGTGGCCTGCTTTCGAGGAAAAACCGTATTTTTGCACCCAGAAGGGGAAAGTTTTCCCGCAGCCCTAATCTTGTAAACACTTGTTTTGTGTCGATATGAGAGTACTACTGATTAATACATCCGAGCGCATGGGCGGAGCAGCCATTGCCGCCGGACGCTTGATGGAGGCGTTGAAGAACCACGGCATCAAGGCCAAGATGCTGGTGCGCGACAAAGAGACCGAGCAAATCACCGTCGTGCCCCTCCGCCAAAGTTGGAGGCTAGTATGGAAGTTCGTCTGGGAGCGTGTCGTCATTTGGATGGCCAATCGCTTCAGCCGGAAGAACCTTTTCGCCGTAGACATTGCCAATACGGGCACAGACATCACCGCCTTGCCCGAATTCAAGCAGGCCGACGTCATCCACCTGCATTGGATTAACCAGGGGATGCTTTCGTTGCACGACATCGGGAAGATATTGCAATCCGGCAAACCTGTCGTCTGGACAATGCACGACATGTGGCCTTGCACCGGCGTCTGCCACTACACACGCGGATGCGAACGCTATCGCACGGAATGCGGCAACTGTCCTTTCGTGAATGGGGGGAAACGGGCGCACGACCTGGCTTATCGCACCTTCCGCAAGAAACGCGACATTTACGCCCATCACCGCATCCAATTCGTCACGTGCAGCCAATGGCTGGGCAGGCAGGCACGGCAAAGCACCTTGCTGGCAGGCCATCCGGTGACGGTCATCCCCAATCCTATCAACACCAACCTCTTCAAGCCGCACGACAAGGCCGAAGCACGCGACCGCTGCCGTCTGCCGCAAGACCGCCTGCTGATGTTGTTCGGCTCGGTGAAAATCACGGACAAGCGCAAAGGCATCGATTATCTGGTAGAGTCGTGCCGCCTGCTGGCCGAACAGCATCCGGAGATGAAGGAACGGCTGGGCGTGGTCACCTTCGGCAAATACTCGCAGCAACTGAAGGACATGCTGCCTTTCCGCGTCTATCCGTTGGACTTCGTGCGCGACGACCATCGGCTGGTGGACATCTACAATGCCGTGGACATCTTCGTCACCCCGTCGCTGGAAGACAACCTGCCCAACACCATCATGGAAGCCATGGCATGCGGCACCCCCTGCGTGGGCTTCAACGTGGGCGGCATCCCCGAAATGATAGACCACCTGCACAACGGCTACGTGGCTGCTTACAAATCGGCCGAAGACTTTGCCAACGGCATCTATTGGACATTGACCGACCCCGATTATGCCAGTCTGGCCGAACAGGCTTGCCGCAAGGCCGTCGCCCACTACTCCGAGGACACCATCGCCAGACATTTCATCGACCTCTATAACAAACTTTGAACCACCACAAACACGTTTCTACCCATGCACAATCGTCCCACGCCCCTGTTCAGCGTCATAACCGTCACTTACAACGCCGCCGCCGTCATCGAAGATACCATACAGAGCGTCATCGCGCAGACCTACCACCACGTGGAGTACATCATCGTGGACGGCGCGTCGAAAGACCATACCCTGGACATTGTCCGGCGTTATCAAGACCACATCGCCCGCATTGTCAGCGAGCCTGACCGTGGCCTCTACGATGCCATGAACAAAGGCATGGCCATGGCCACCGGCGACTACCTGTGCTTCCTCAACGCAGGCGACAGCTTCCACGAAGACGACACCCTGCTGCAAGTGGTGCATTCGCTCGCGCCCCACGAGACGCTGCCGGATGTCATCTACGGCGAAACGGACTTGGTGGACAGCGAAGGCCACTTTGTGCGCAAACGCCGCCTTTCAGCTCCCGAAGCCCTGACGTGGAAGAGTTTCCGCCAAGGCATGTTGGTCTGCCACCAAGCCTTCTTTGCGCGCCGTGCCTTGGCCGAGCCTTACGACCTGGCTTACCGCTTTTCCGCCGACTTCGACTGGTGCATCCGCGTGATGAAAAAGGCGCGCACCCTGCACAATGCCCACGTGGTCATTATCGACTACCTGGACGAGGGCCTCACCACAGCCAACCGCCGCGCATCGCTGATGGAACGCTTCCGCATCATGGTGCGACACTACGGATGGGTCAGCACCGTGGCGCACCATGCTTGGTTTGTCTTGCGGCTGCTGCTGAAGAAGTAGCAAGATGCCGGCCTCAGTTCTTGCTTCCCGATTCCTCTGCCGGACTTTTGTGACAGTAAAATCTATTTACGAAAAGGATTTTCAAAGTCTTTCAAAACTCGCATTTTCTCCCTTTCTAAAGGGAGGGGAATAGAAGGACTTTGGAAGGAATTTGGAAGGAATTTGGAAGGAATTTGGAAGGAATTTGGTACGACTTTGGTACGACCCGGCTTTTGAGAGTGTTTTTAAGAGAATAGAGATGCGAAGAATATTTACAAATTGAGAGAATTGCGAAGCTATTGAGCGGTTTGTCCGATTGGGCGGCGCGGACTGTATGGAGGTGGCATAAAGCGCATCCGGAAGTCTTGGATAGGTGTGAACCGCCTTTTGCATGTTTGATAACATAAAACCAAAAAAAACGCGCCTTTGCTTGCAAATAGCAATACGAATGTCTAACTTTGCTGCACATTACTCTCGCGTTAGGCAGAATAGTGTTAATTTGTATTTTGCAATCTA
>CALUOW010000163.1 GCA_944322365.1 uncultured Bacteroides sp. | reverse complement strand
GGCAAGATGATTCAGACCTTCGAGACGGATTGCGCCAAGATAGGCGTCCTGATATGCTACGACGTGGAGTTCCCCGAGCTGTCCCGCATCATGGCCGACCAAGGGATGCAAATCCTCTTCGTCCCCTTCCTGACCGACACGCAGAATGCCTACAGCCGCGTCAAGGTCTGCGCCCATGCCCGCGCCATCGAGAACGAGTGCTTTGTGGTCATTGCCGGCAGCGTGGGCAACCTGCCTCGTGTACACAACATGGACATCCAGTATGCGCAGAGCGGCGTTTTCACCCCGTGCGACTTCGCCTTCCCCACAGATGGCAAGCGTGCCGAGGCTACACCCAATACGGAGATGATTCTGGTGTCCGACGTGGATCTCGACCTGCTGAACGAGCTGCACACCTACGGCAGCGTGCGCAACCTCAAAGACCGCCGCTCCGACCTCTACGAAGTGAAGCTGAAGAACAAGGCGTGATGCCGGCATTGGGCATGTATATCTAAAGTGTTGCATAAACGCCCTTAAAGTATTGCATTAACGCCGTTAAGTAAGTGCTTATACCTTGTGCGGAATGAATTAGTGCATTAAATAGGAATTTATGAGTTGACAAGGGAACGAGTTAACGAGGCAACAAGGCAAAACAAAAGGTCAACTAGATTATCATTTAGAAATGCACAAATTCATCCCGCGCGGGGTATAATATAATAGGTGTGCTTCCCGTTTCCTCTTCGTTCCTCCGCTTTGGAGGAGCAAATGTGGAGATTGACAACTCGAAATTGCAATTTTCTGCATTTTTTCCGCGAAAAAACTTTCATAATCTGCGAAATATCCTTAGCTTTGCGAACAGAAAAAAATTTCTGTTCTAACTTTAATTTATATCATGGACAAGAAAAGAGTTTATACTTTTGGAAATGGCCAGGCAGAAGGACGCGCTGACATGCGTAACCTCCTGGGTGGCAAGGGTGCCAATCTGGCAGAAATGAACTTAATCGGGGTGCCTGTGCCTCCCGGTTTCACTATCACAACCGAAGTCTGCGCCGAATACTACGAAATGGGGCAGGACAAAGTGGTTGAACTCCTGAAAGACGATGTAGAAAAATCCATTGCGCAAGTTGAAACCTTGATGAACTCCAAGTTCGGCGATGTGGAGAATCCGCTGCTCGTATCCGTACGTTCGGGCGCGCGCGCTTCCATGCCGGGCATGATGGACACCATCCTTAACCTGGGCTTGAATGACGACGTAGTGGCCGGCTTGGCTCGCAAGACGGGCAACGAACGCTTCGCATGGGATTCCTACCGCCGCTTCGTGCAGATGTATGGCGACGTGGTGCTGGGCATGAAACCCACCAACAAGGACGACATCGACCCCTTCGAAGCCATCATTGAAGATGTGAAGAAGGCCAAAGGCGTACGTTTGGACAACGAATTGGAGGTGGAAGACCTGAAGACGTTGGTAAAGCGCTTCAAGGAAGCCGTGAAGGAAGTCACCGGCAAGGAATTCCCCACCAATGCCTACGACCAACTGTGGGGCGCCATCTGCGCCGTGTTCAACTCTTGGATGAACGAGCGCGCCATTCTCTATCGTAAGATGGAAGGCATACCCGACGAATGGGGTACAGCCGTCAACGTACAGGCCATGGTATTTGGCAACATGGGCAATACTTCCGCCACGGGCGTATGCTTCAGCCGCGATGCCGCTACGGGCGAAGACCTCTTTAACGGCGAATACCTCATCAACGCGCAAGGCGAAGACGTGGTGGCCGGTATCCGCACGCCGCAACAAATCACCAAGATCGGTTCGCAACGTTGGGCGGAACTGGCCGGCGTGAGCGAAGAAGAGCGTGCCGCCAAGTATCCTTCCATGGAAGAGGCCATGCCTGAGATTTACAAAGAACTGGATGCCCTCCAGACGAAGTTGGAGAACCACTACCGCGACATGCAGGACATGGAATTCACCGTGCAGGAAGGCAAGCTCTGGTTCCTCCAGACGCGTAACGGCAAGCGCACGGGCGCCGCTATGGTGAAGATTGCCATGGATATGCTCCGTCAAGGACTTATCGACGAAAAGACCGCCCTGATGCGTTGCGAACCCAACAAGCTGGACGAACTGCTTCACCCCGTATTCGACAAGTCTGCTTTGAAGAAGGCCAAAGTCCTGACACGCGGATTGCCCGCTTCTCCGGGCGCCGCTTGCGGACAAATCGTGTTCTTTGCCGATGATGCCGCCGCATGGCGTGCCGCCGGCAAGCGCGTGGTGATGGTCCGCATCGAGACTTCGCCCGAAGACTTGGCCGGCATGACTGTGGCCGAGGGTATCTTGACGGCCCGTGGCGGTATGACTTCGCACGCCGCCGTGGTGGCTCGCGGCATGGGCAAATGCTGCGTATCGGGTGCAGGCGCTTTGAACATCGACTATAAGAAACGTACGGTGGAAGTGGAAGGAGTCACGCTGAAGGAAGGCGACTTCATCTCGTTCAACGGTAGCACGGGCGAGGTTTACGAAGGCCAGGTAGAAACCAAGGCTGCTGAACTCTCCGGCGACTTCGCCGAATTGATGAAGCTGGCCGACAAGTATGCCCGCTTGCAGGTTCGCACCAATGCCGACACTCCGCACGATGCCTCCGTGGCACGCAGCTTCGGCGCCGTAGGTATCGGCCTCTGCCGCACGGAGCACATGTTCTTTGAAGGCGAGAAGATTAAGGCCATGCGCGAGATGATCCTTGCCGAGGATGCAGAAGGCCGCAGCAAAGCCCTCCACAAAATCCTGCCTTACCAGCAAGCCGACTTCAAGGGTATCTTCAAGGCCATGGCCGGATATCCTGTCACTGTCCGCCTGCTCGACCCGCCTTTGCACGAGTTCGTTCCCCACGATTTGAAGGGCCAACAAGAAATGGCAGAGACCATGGGCGTTGATCTGAAATACATCCAAAAGCGTGTGGAAGCCTTGTGCGAGCACAACCCGATGTTGGGTCATCGCGGATGCCGCTTGGGCAACACGTATCCCGAAATCACGCAGATGCAGACACGCGCCATCTTGGGCGCCGCCCTCGAACTGAAGAAAGAAGGCATCGAGACGCATCCTGAAATCATGGTGCCGCTGACCGGTATCCTCTACGAGTTCAAGCAACAGGAAGAGGTGATCCGTGCCGAAGCCGCCAAGTTGTTTGCCGAGGTAGGCGACAGCATCGACTTCAAGGTAGGTACGATGATTGAAGTGCCGCGTGCCGCCCTGACAGCCAACCGCATCGCTTCGTCTGCCGAGTTCTTCTCGTTCGGTACCAATGACCTGACGCAGATGACCTTCGGATATTCTCGCGACGATATTGCTTCCTTCCTCCCCATCTACTTGGAGAAGAAGATCCTGAAGGTAGACCCCTTCCAGGTGCTCGACCAGAATGGCGTTGGCCAGCTCATCCGCATGGCTACGGAGAAAGGCCGTGCCGTTCGTCCCGACCTGAAGTGCGGCATCTGCGGCGAGCATGGTGGTGAGCCTTCTTCCGTGAAGTTCTGCCACAAGGTAGGTTTGAACTATGTCAGCTGCTCGCCCTATCGTGTGCCCATCGCACGTTTGGCTGCGGCGCAGGCTGCGATAGAGGA
>CALUOW010000162.1 GCA_944322365.1 uncultured Bacteroides sp. | reverse complement strand
AACCCCATAAATCATTAACTTTCAATCATATTTCCGTGATTTGCTCAGTATCTCACTTTTTTGTATTATCTTTGCCTCAGAAATATTAAAAAATAAAACAATGACCATAGAAGCATTAGAAAATGTTTTGTCACCACAAACGACTGTGACTATAAAGCTGAACGGGATTAAACCAGAAGACATTTCCCCCTATCTGATTCGTCATAAAAAGGGAGAAGATGAATACAGCCTGTATGCCCTCTTGATAGCAATGGGCTTCTTCTCTTATGGAGAAGAAGAAGATTTGCTGCCGGAAGACGCAGAGCCCGATTTTTTTTGCGGCTCGCGTGCCAAAAGGGTAACGTTGGATTATCTCCGAGGGAAAAAACTTTTGGACCGAAAAAACATGTTTGTGAAGAACCTCTCAAACATTGAAGTTGCCTATATTTGCGAGGCCATGTTCAAGTTGTGGGGGGGAAGGCCTCAATGGAAAAAAGCAGAGAAGTGGACCCAGAGATCCGGGCTCAGGCAAAGTGCGAACCAACCCTTAAACAACCCTGATATCGAAAAAATCTGCAATGAAATAATGCAATTAAACACGGAGCATTTCAAAGTCAAGCCTCGTTGAGGCTCAAAAAAAATCAAGAAAAACATAGGCTGGCGCAATAAGCGCAATATCTTCGGGTAACAAACTTCCTACCTTTGCCCCCGTCAAAGGAACAAAGTCCAAGTCAATTCCGGCTTGGCGGAAAGTCCTTGACAACAACAATGGGAACAATTTTGCAGATTGAGAGGTTCCTCAAGCCCCGCTTCTTGAGGACGCCCTACGAGGGTGATGGTTTTTATCCGGCTTTCCGTCCGGTAGTGTTGAACAACGAAGTGACAGGTGACAGGTTCATCGCCGAGTTCGACCCGAACGACGACATTTTCCTCCACAAAGCGGGCGACAGCGTGGTGTGCAAGGTCCGCTTCTCGGTAGGAGAAACTTCTGACGGACGCCTCTACCAGCGGGCGACGGGCGAAAGCACGTTCTCCTTCGAGGAAGAGCGGGCGTTGTATCTGGACGACAGTGAGGAAGGAGGTGCGCGATGAAAAGATTTTTGGTCATCGAAATCACGGACGAGACCCTGGCGTGCCTGGCCGGAGGCAAGCGCGTGGCAGGCACCATCGGGCTGACGGACGACGGCGAAACCGTGGACTTCCACCAGCACTTCCGCTCGAACGCCCCGCGCCCCAAGCGGCGACGGATAGACATCCCCTGCGCGGGGGGAGTGATGAGCCTCTACATTCCGGACACCTTGCTGAACTGACGCCTATGTTTGGAATATTGAAAAATGTGTACGATTCCGCGGTGCAGCCCTGCACCCGGAATTTTTTCCACGGCCTGCTGGACAACCCGCGCGTGGAGGAAATCTGCGCCGCCCTGGCGGAGAACGAGAAAGCGTATGAAGAGGGCCGGAAGACGAAGAAGGAGCACGACGACTTCAAAGCCAAACACAAGAGCCTGTTGCCCGCCTTCCTCCTCCAGGGAATGCCCAAGGACGGCCGGCGCAAGTCGCAGGCGGGATACACCCCCAGCGGCCTGGCGATGATGGACTATGACGGCCTGCCCCGTCCGCAGGAATACTTCGAGCAGAAAGTCCGCCCCTTGTTGGAGCGGCCGGACATCCGTATTTGCTGGGTACACGTCACGCCTTCGGGCCGCGGCCTGCGCATCGTGTTCCGCATCCCCTCCGGATGCCCCTCCATCGAGGCGGCGCAACGCTGGATGGGCGAGCAACTGGGCGACACCTCTTACGATGCCTGCGTGAAGGACATCACCCGCCTGTCCTTCGCCGTGCCCCGGAGATACGTCCTCTACCTGGACGAGGACCTGCTGTTTGCCGAGCCCGAAGCGCAGCCCGCCGCGCCTGTATCCGGAGAGAGCGCGCCCGCGCCGCTTCCCGCGCAACAACCCGCGCAACAGCCCGCCGCGCCCGCCAAAGCCTACCCCACGACCTTCCATGGCGAACCCTTGGCCGACATCGCCCGCCGCTGCGCGACCGCCGGCGGCGAAAGCGAGCCCGAGGAAGGCGAACGCCATCAACGGATGCTGAAAGTGGCCGGATTGATGCGCTACATCTGTGGGAACGACCCCAACTGGCTGCTACAAATCCTGCCCACCTACGGCCTGCCCCCGGAAGAGATGAAAGGCATTGCGGAATGGGCCTGCGCGCAGCCGTTGCGCCCGAAGCGGCCCCAAGAACTGGAGCAAGCCCTGCGCCCCCGCCCGGAGGACGAGGAACTGCCCGGACTGCCCGCGAAGCTGCCCCAACTCGTCGACCTGCTGCTGAGCCGCACGCCGGACATCTACAAAGCTGCCACGGCGCAAGGCATATTCCCCAGCCTTGCCACCTACGTCTACCAGGCGTACTTTCTTTACATCGACGGGACGCTGACGGGGCTGGGCCAGATGTGCCTGCTGATAGCGCCGTCCTCGTCCGGCAAGAGTTGCGTGAACGCGGTGATCGACCGGATCCTGGCCTCCATCGCCGCGCAGGACGAAGAGAACCGCCGCGTCGAGCAGCAATGGAAAGACGAGGTGAACTCGAAGGGCGCCAACAAGGACAAGCGCAAACGACCCAAAACGTGCGTGCAATGGGTGGAGCCGGACATGACCAACGCCGTCCTGGTGCAACGGCTGATGGATGCGGGCGGACACTACATCTACACGCGAATGGACGAACTGAAGCAATTCGACGCCTTGAAGGGAAACGTCAAGACGAACGGACAGTTCAACATCATGTGCCTGGCACATGATGAATCGCCCTACGGGCAAGAGCGCGTGGGCACGATGTCGGTCAGCGGCAGGCCGCACCTGCGCTTCAACTGGAACGCCTCCACCACCATCGGCCAAGGCAAGGCTTACTTCAGGAAAGTGCTGATCGACGGCCCGCTGACACGCCTCTCGCTCTGCACCATCCCCGACCAAGGCATCGGGGCGGACATCCCGGTGTATGGCACGTATGACGAGACGTTCGACCAACAGCTCCGGCCCTACATCGAGAACCTGCGCCGGGCCACAGGCCGGATGGAATGCCCCGAAGCATACGCCCTGGCCAAACGGCTGAACGAGGAATGCCGCCAGAAAGCCCAAAAACTGCAAAGCCGCGCCTACGACTCCTTCCGCAAACGCGCCGCGCACATCGCCTACCGCAAGGCATGCCTGCTCTGGCTGGCCAACGGGCAAAGATGGGAGCCGGAGATAGAGGACTTTGTCCGCTGGTCGCTGCAATACGACCTGGCCTGCAAGATGAGATTCTTCGGACGCGAAACGGAAGAAGAAATGAGCCGGGAAATGGGCTACGCGAGCCTTTCGTATTCCACCAGCGCGACACTGGCCCGCCTGCCCGAGGAGTTCACCTACCAAGACCTGGTGCGCGCGCGCCTGGCAGAGGGGCAATCGGAAAAGGGCGCAATGGACCAACTGAAGCAATGGAAGAGCCGGAGCAAGGTAGAAAAGGTGACAAGTGACAAGTATGAAACTGCAACGTTCAGAAAACTAAACTAACCATGGAACTGACTTTAAAACGAATCTCTAAGAAAAAAACGCATACCATGGGCCGCCTCTACGCAGACGGCGAATACCTGTGCGACACATTGGAACCCACTTGGCGCGACATTGGCCCCGGCGGCGCCGAACGCAAGGTGGCGGGCAAGACGGCCATCCCCGAAGGGCGATACCCGGTGGTCGTCACCTATTCGGACACGCTCTATGGCTGGTATCCGCTGCTGCTGCACGTGCCCGGCTTCGAGGGCATCCGCATCCACGCGGGCAACACGGCGGAAAACACGCGCGGCTGCATCCTCGTGGG
>CALUOW010000161.1 GCA_944322365.1 uncultured Bacteroides sp. | reverse complement strand
ATGAGAAAGAACATTGTTGCAGGAAACTGGAAAATGAACAAGACCCTCCAAGAGGGCATTGCTCTGGCAAAAGAACTGAATGAAATGCTGGCTAACGAGAAGCCTAATTGCGACGTCATCATCTGCACGCCGTTCATCCACCTGGCTTCGGTTACGCCGTTGGTAGACCCTGCCAAGATTGGCGTGGGCGCCGAGAACTGCGCCGACAAGGAATCGGGCGCTTACACGGGCGAAGTTTCCGCCGCCATGGTTGCCTCCACGGGTGCGCAATACGTCATCCTGGGCCACTCTGAGCGTCGCGCCTACTACCACGAGACGGTAGAAATCCTGGCCGAGAAGGTGAAACTGGCTTTGGCGCACGGCTTGAAGCCCATCTTCTGCATCGGCGAAGTGCTGGAAGAGCGCGAAGCCGGCAAGCAGAACGAAGTAGTGGCCGCCCAGTTGGCATCCGTATTCTCCCTGTCCGCCGAGGATTTCTCCAAGATCATCCTGGCTTACGAACCCGTTTGGGCCATCGGCACCGGCAAGACCGCCACGCCCGAGCAGGCACAGGAAATCCACGCCTTCATCCGCTCGCAGGTAGCCGAGAAGTATGGCAAGGAAGTGGCCGACAACTGCTCCATCCTCTACGGCGGAAGCTGCAAGCCCGGCAATGCCAAGGAACTCTTTGCCAACCCCGACGTGGACGGCGGTTTGATTGGCGGCGCTGCGTTGAAGGCTGCCGACTTCAAGGGCATCATCGACGCTTTCAACTAATCCGGCGAACTGACGGCTGAAGAACGAAGGGCGAAAGCTGGGGAAGGAAGCCCCTTCCGGGCGGCTTTGCCCTTCATTCTTCTTTTGTTCCGTCCGTCGGAAAGGACTCCCTTCCGGGTGCCGGAAAGGCTCCCTTCCGGGTGTCGGAAAGGACTCCCTTCCGGGTGTCGGAACTTGAATATGATTGTCTATAAAGAAAGAAATATGAAAAGACTTGCATTACTCTTAGCGGCTTGTTTCGCCGCCGCAGCCTACGCCTCGGCGCAGAGCAGGGACATCCTCTCCAGTTTGCAAAAGAATGTGCCCGGCCAAGGCAAAGTGACTATCCACCAAGACGCCCGCATCGCCGCCTTGGTAGGCTCGGACGCAGTGCCCGTGGCAGCCGACGGTTCGCGGGTGCTGAAGAAGACGGGCTACCGCATCCAGGTCTATGCCGGCAACAACACCCGTGCGGCCAAGAACAAGGCGCATGAAGTGGGCGTGCACGTCAAGGAACTGTTCCCCGAACTGCCCGTCTACACCACCTTCAATCCTCCCCGTTGGCTGTGCCGCGTAGGCGACTTCAGCACCATCGAAGAGGCCGACGCCGTCATGCGCCAACTCCGTGCCGTGGGCGGCGACCTGAAAGCCGTTTCCATCGTGCGCGAGCAAATCAATATCCCGTTGGAGTAATTTAGAAAAGAAACTATGCTACACAAAGAAGAAATCTCGTCCCCTTATTTGGAAGAACTGAAAGAACATTATCACCGCATCCTCGCCCTCTTGGGCGAAGACCCCGGGCGCGAAGGCTTGCTGAAGACGCCCGAACGGGTGGCTAAAGCCATGCTGACCCTGACCGGCGGCTATGCCATGGACCCGCACGAAGTGTTGCGCTCCGCCCGCTTCAAGGAAGACTATAACCAGATGGTCATTGTGAAGGACATCGATTTCTTCTCCCTCTGCGAGCACCACATGCTGCCCTTCTACGGCAAGGCGCACGTGGCCTACATCCCCAACGGCTACATCACGGGCCTGAGCAAGATTGCCCGCGTGGTGGACATCTTCTCCCACCGCCTCCAGGTGCAGGAGCGCATGACGCTGCAAATCAAGCAGTGCATCCAAGAGACGCTCAACCCGCTGGGTGTGATGGTCGTCGTCGAGGCGCGCCACATGTGCATGCAGATGCGCGGCGTCGAGAAGCAGAACGCCATCACCACCACCTCCGACTTCTCCGGCGGCTTCAACCAGGCCAAGACGAGGGAGGAGTTCATGAATCTGATCAGGAGGGAGAGATAAAATGCAGAATCATCACTTATGATACAGCCTTCATGCCGGCCGGATCGTTCGCTTGCGATAGGCGGACCGTTTGCTTGCGATGGGCGGATCGTTCGCTTGCGATGGCCGGTGTGTGGGGGTAAACGCGAGTAGCGAAACACGCGTTTCCGAAACAGCAGTTTTGCTGCTCGAAGCATCATAGGCAGTCTTTGCGTTCAATGAATTAGGGTTTGGGCTATCTGTCTTTGGAATAAATCATTTCTCTTTTTCTTGATTTTCTCAAAATAAAATAGTTCCTTTGCATAAGCAACATATAAAAATTCTTTTTATGGAAGATTTAGCAAACAAATATATCCGTTTTGACTGGGCTATGAAACGGTTGCTTCGTGACAAGGCCAATTTTGGTGTGTTGGAAGGTTTCTTGACGACCTTGCTTAATGAAGAAATCAAAATTAACAAGCTGCTGGAAAGCGAAAGCAATCAGGAAGATGAATTCGACAAGCAGAACCGTGTGGACTTGTTGGCGGAAAACGATAAGGGTGAATTGTTTCTTATCGAAGTGCAGAACAATTCGGAATACGCTTATTTTCAACGTATGCTGTTCGGTACATCTAAGCTGGTTACTGAATACATCAACCGTGGGAAAGGATATGGTCTTATCCGAAAGATATACAGCATTAATATTGTTTATTTTAATCTTGGAAACGGTACGGATGTGGTATATCATGGTAAGACGGAATTCCGCGGCATACATAACGGAGAATTATTGAACTTATCCCCGTTCCAAAAGCAGAAATTTAAGGTAGATGCGGTGAGTGACCTTTATCCGGAATATTATATTTTGAAGGTAAATGATTTTGATAAATGGTCTAAAGTTCCGTTGGAACAATGGATTTATTTCCTCAATACAGGTAATATTCCTGCCGATGCAACAGCTCCCGGATTGAGCGAAGCACGGGAGAAATTACAGTTGGTGCGCATGAGTAAGGCTGAACTTGACGCTTATTACCATCATTTGGATAATGTGGTCATCTTGCGTGACAATATCGTCACGGCACGGGGTGAAGGCCGCTTGGAGGGGCGTGCGGAAGGCCGTTTGGAGGGGCGTGCGGAAGGACGTGCGGAAGGACGTGCGGAAGGACGTGCGGAAGGACGTGCGGAAGGACGTGCGGAAGGACGTGCGGAAGGTAAATTGGAAGATGCTAAAAACTTGAAATGTTTAGGTGTTTCTATAGATATCATAGCGAAGGCTACAGGACTTAGCGCAGAAGAGATTGCAAAGCTTTAAGATAATTTGTTTCGCCAAACAATTTGTTAGTTCCCATGGCCAACACCGTAGGGGCGGGGCTTGCCCCCGCCCTGAATAAGTCTACCATGCCTTGAATGAGAGGTGGTGCCCAAACAAAAGGAAACTGACAATCCGTTATTCTTTGGACGCGGATGATGCGGATTTAGCGGATTTCATCCATTCATAATCCGCACCATCCGCTAAATCCGCGTCTAAAAAATTATCCTTTTTGCTTTGGTACAGCTTCTTAAGGCTCTATAATTGAGTGATAGTGTTTATCAACGCTGTATAGAAGTTGCGCCCCATAAATTCGAAACGACATTCAAACGTATGGACAATGCTACCTCCGGTATTTTCGGTTGAGAAATCAAAATGATATTCTGGTTGATACTTGAGGAAATCGATTCGCCGACCGTCAATGGAAAGATATTGGTCGTAAACCTGTATGATTATTCGATAGCTGCGAACGCCATGTATCACGCGGATTCCATCATTATAATCAAGTTCTATTTCTCTTGTATATCCGATATTTGTAAAATACCAGCCAACTTGTTGGCTACAGCTCCCCCAGTCACCCGTGGTCAAGATGTCAGCCGCAGATATAAAATCACCAGATCCGTATAATTTGCTGATACTATAATTGCCCCACTCACCGATATTCTCATAATATCCATCCTCTCCGATTTGTGTTGCAATTCTGGATAAATCAGTTACCTGTGCAGAACTGGTTATCGTACACACGCTATCATT
>CALUOW010000160.1 GCA_944322365.1 uncultured Bacteroides sp. | reverse complement strand
CTTTATGGATTCTTTCGTCTCTTTTTTCATAAGGCCCCTCTCCTTTATTTGTTCACACGGAAGCGTTCGCAGCCATCTTTCAAGAAGCCTACGATTTGCTTGGCAGCGGCGATGCCTGCATTGATGTTGGCTTCAGCCGTCTGAGCGCCCATTTTCTTCGGCGTGGAGAAGTAGCGGCCTGCGGCTTTCTCCTGAAATTCAGAGTTGCGGACAGGCATGATGTCGGTCATATATTTCAGATCCGTGCGTTCGGACAAGAGTTGGAGCAAGCCTTCTTCGTCAATGACTTCCTTGCGGGCGGTGTTGATGAGGATGCCCCCTTTGGGCATATTGCATACAGGGACATAGCCGATGGAGCCTTTTGTCTCGGGCGTGGCGGGAATGTGCAGGGAGACGATGTTGCACTCTTGATAGAGTTCTTCAGGGCTGTTCACGGGCGTGATGCCGTCTTGCTTCATGGCTTCTACAGCGGCGGGGAAGGCATCGTAGGCATAGATGTCCATCCCAAAACCTTTGGCGATGCGGGCCACATTGCGACCTACGTTTCCATATGCGTGGATGCCCAGTTTCTTGCCTTTGAGTTCAGTGCCGGACGTGCCGTTATAAAGGTTGCGTGCAGCCATCACCATCAAGCCGAAAGCCAACTCGGCCACGGCGTTGGAGTTTTGTCCGGGAGTGTTCATCACACAGACATTGTGGGCGGTGGCAGAGGCGAGGTCTACATTGTCATAGCCGGCTCCGGCGCGTACAACAATCTTCAGTTGCTTGGCGGCATCGAGCACCTCGGCGTCCACTACATCGCTGCGTATGATGAGGGCATCGGCATCGGCCACTGCCTCTAGAAGTTTGGCTTTTTCGCCGTATTTCTCCAGCAAGGCGAGTTCATAACCTGCTGCTTCTATTTCTTTTCGGATGCCGTCCACGGCTATTGGGGCGAACGGCTTATCGGTTGCGACTAATATTTTCATTTGTATGGGAAAGTTGAATAACCCCTCCCAACCTCCCCCGAAGGGGAGGAGTTCAGAGCATTCGAGGTTAAATAATAGTTTTATTAAGTATCATTTCTAACTTTAGATGGAGGGGGCTAGTGCTTGCGTTCAAACTCCTGCATGCAATCGATGAGGGCCTGTACGCTCTCTTTAGGCAGAGCATTGTAGCAAGAAGCACGGAAGCCGCCCACTGAACGATGTCCTTTGATGCCGACCATGCCGCGTTCGGTGGCAAAAGCCAAGAACTCTGCTTCCAGATCTTTGTATTCGGGTGCCATGACGAAGCAGATATTCATGCGCGAACGGTCTTCTTGTGCGGCTGTCCCTTTGAAAAGTTTGTTGCGGTCTATCTCGCCGTAGAGCATTTCCGCACGTTCGGCAGCGCGGCGTTGCATTTCGGGCACTCCGCCTTGTGCCTTGATCCAGCGCAGAGTCTGCAAAGCGGCATAGATGGGCACAACAGGGGGCGTATTGAACATACTGCCTGCATCGACGTGTGTCTTGTAGTTCAGCATCGTGGGGATGTATCTGCTGACTTTGCCCAAAGCGTCGTCTTTGACAATAACGAAAGTCACGCCGGAGGGAGCCAAGTTCTTCTGTGCGCCGCCATAGATGCAGATGTATTTGGACACATCCACGGGACGGGAGAAAATATCGGAGGACATGTCGCCCACAAGGGGAACTTGAACGTCCGGGTCATTCTTCAGTTCGGTGCCGAAGATGGTGTTGTTAGTCGTAATATGGAAATAGTCGGCATCGGCCGGCACGGTATAATCTTTGGGGATGAAAGAATAATTGGCATCGGCCGACGAAGCGACTTCGACCACCTCGCCGAAGCCTTTTGCTTCTTTCATGGCTTTCTTTGCCCAGGTGCCGGTGTTGAGGTAAGCGGCTTTGTGCTCCAAGAAATTATAAGGTACCATGCAGAACTCCAGGCTGGCGCCGCCGCCTAAGAAAAGTACGCTGTAGCCGTCCGGTATGCAGAGCAATTCCTTGAACAGAGCTTTGGCTTCGTCCACCACGGGCTGGAAATCTTTGGCTCGATGGCTAATTTCCATCAACGAAAGTCCCGAACCATTGTAGTCTAGGATGGCTTGGGCTGTTTGTTCTATCACCTCGCGCGGCAGGATGGAAGGTCCTGCATTGAAATTATGTTTCTTCATTGGTAAAAATGGTTTTAGTTACACATTGGGTTTACTAGTCGGTGCTTTCCGACAGGGCGAAGGTACGGAATTATTTCTGCAAACCAAATCTTTTCTGCTATTTTTTCAGTATTTGCCTTGATTTTCCTTTCGTTTTATTGGTGGAAGGGATATTTTTGTTCCAATTTGTCATGCCTATATGGCACTGGCCGAACAATATAGACGGATTGTCAGGATAGACGGCCTTAAATGGACGAACCGTTAGTTTTCGGGGATAAAAATTGCATGTTTATCACTTTGCTTCCTCAATGCGTGTTCGTAAGCCTTTGATTTTTTCGCCCTGCACCAAGCGGAGCAGCTGGCGCAGGCAGTCGCGATGCACGGCGGCCAGGGAAAAACGGGGCAGGACATCGACACGCCCCAAATCCTTGCCTGCCAATCCGCCTTTTTTGCAGAGGAAGCCTACGATGTCGGCACGGCTCAAGCGGTCGCGTTTCCCCTTGCCGATGTATATGGTGGCCCAAGCTGGGCGTGGCGCCGGCGGCGTGGGAAGGGTAGGGGCAAAAGGCGTGGCGCCGGCCGGGACGTAGGCCGGCAGGGGTTCGTCAGGGCCAAGGATGAGGTAGGCTGTACCGGTGGCCTCCCAACGGGCTGTACGTCCGTTGCGGTGGGTGAAGGCGTCGGGTTGCGGGGGAAGGTGGTAGTGGACAATGTTCTGTATACCTTCTATGTCCAATCCACGGGCGGCCAGGTCGGTGCAGACGAGGGCGGTCAGTGTCCCATTGCGCAACTTGTAGAGCGCGCGTTCGCGGTCGTCTTGCTCCATCCCGCCATGGAAGGAGGAGCAAGGGAAACGTCTGTCGGCCAGGAAGCGGGCGATGCGATCCACACTCTCGCGGTGGTTGGCAAAGACCAATGCGGGCGCATTGCCCAAGGTGCAGAGCAGCTGGAAGAGGGTTTCGAGCTTGTCGCGTGTGGGCGAGGCAACGGTGTGCAGGCAGAGGCGGGGTGCGGCATCGGAAGGTTGGCGGTAGTCCAAACGGAGGGGGAGGATGCCTTCGCGTCCCATCGAAGCGAAGCGGGGAATCTCCTCGGCATCGGTGGCGGAGAGGAACACGCGCCGGCGGACGTTGGCGAGGCGATGGACAATATCCTCCACCTCGTCTTGAAACCCCAGTTCGAGACATTTGTCAAATTCGTCAATGACGAGCGTGCGCACCGTCCTTGTATCCACGTTGCCACGGCGCAGATGGTCGGCCAAGCGCCCGGGCGTGGCCACCAGCAAGGCGGGAGCCGCCTCGCGCAAAGCACGCTGCTCGTCCGCCGCAGGGCGGCCTCCATGCAGGCAGGCAACGCCTCCCGGCGCGCCCATTTGGCGGAATACTTCGGCCGTCTGTTGGGCCAGTTCGCGTGCAGGGGCCAATACAATGGCTTGCACGCCTGCGGCATCGGGGGCGATAGAGAGCGCGAGGGGCAGAAGGAAGGCCAATGTTTTGCCCGTGCCCGTAGGAGAAAGCAGGACGAAGTCTTGGCCCGTTTGCCAAGCATGGGCGGCGGCTTCTTGCATGGGAGTGAGGGCGTCGATACGCAGTCGGGATAGAATGTCTGAGGTTTGCATATATATATAATAATGTGTATAGGGATGTCTTTCCGGGGCGCAAAGGTAAGGATTTTCTGCCTATTTTCCTACATCCGGCGGAGATTAAGCCGGGGACACACGTGGCTGGATGGCGGCAGAAGGCAGCCATGATGGGCGGAAAAAACTCCGAAGTCCGTCGGAAAAACCGCCAAGGTAGCCGGAAAAGTTTAAACGCAGCCTACGTTTATAAAAACGCACCGTACGTTTATATAAACGCAACCTAAGTTTTTATAAACGTAGCCTAAGTTTAAACTTTATCCAAGGGATTGGCCGGTTGTTTCCCGTACTTTG
>CALUOW010000159.1 GCA_944322365.1 uncultured Bacteroides sp. | reverse complement strand
CAAGCGTCGGTGGGCGGGCAGAGATAAAAAGCCGGGCGGATGATGGTTTATTGGGCATATCTGCTTATCTTTGCGCGACGATTGACGACACTTATCCACTGACCCTCATGATACGACTCGACCACCTTTCCATCGGCTATCGCACGAAGCACGGCGCAAAGACCGTGGCCGCAGGCATCCAAGCCGAAATCAGAAGCGGCGAACTGACTTGCCTGCTGGGCGCCAACGGCGTGGGGAAATCGACCTTGCTGCGCACCCTCTCGTCCTTCCAACCCAAGCTGGACGGACATATATATATAAGGAATAAGGAAGTGGACGAATACACGGACAAAGAGTTGGCGCGGCTTATCGGCGTGGTGCTGACCGAACGTCCCCAGGTGCAGAACCTCTCGGTGGAAGATTTGATAGGATTGGGACGCAGCCCTTACACCGGCTTCTGGGGGACATTGGACAAGGCGGACAAGGACATCGTCCGGCAATCGGCCCGGTTGGTAGGCGTGGAGCACCTGTTGCGCCGCATGTCGGACACCCTGAGCGACGGCGAACGGCAAAAGGTAATGATTGCCAAGGCATTGGCCCAAGAAACGCCTATCATCCTGCTGGACGAGCCAACGGCTTTCCTGGACTTCCCCAGCAAGGTGGAGATTATGCAACTGCTCCAAGGACTGAGCCGGCAGACGGGCAAGACCATCTTCCTCTCCACGCACGACTTGGACCTGGCCCTCCAATTGGCAGACCGCGTATGGCTGATGCAAGCAGGCGGCCGTCTGGACGTAGGCGTGCCGGAAGACTTGGCGCTCGACGGGACTTTGTCGCGCTTTTTTGTCCGCAAAGGCATCGGTTTTGATGCGGATAGCGGATTGTTCCGGGTAGAGCACGAGTGCACGCGCCGCATCCGCCTGTCAGGCAAAGGAGCACGGGCGACGATGATAAAAAAAGCGCTCCGCCGCAACGGCATCGAAGCCGGCAACGAAGCGCTATCTGATACATGTATCGAAGTGCAGGAAGAATGCTATTGCCTGGCCCGCGCGGGAAGGCCCTTGCAAACAGCCAAGTCCGTGGAAGAACTGCTCCGCCTCCTGCTTACTTCCTCTTCATGACGCTGTTCACCACGCGGATGCTGGACACCAGCTTGTTGGTCGAGGTGAACACATCCACATTCCATACGTGCGACGAGCGTCCTTTGTGCACGATGGTGCCCACGGCACGCACCGTGTCTCCTTCGTGCGCGGAAGATATGTGGTTGCCGCTGACCTGCATCCCCACTACGATTTCGTCCGGTTTGCAGGTAATCATCGATCCAAGTCCTGCCACGGTCTCGGCCAAAGCCAAGGTGGCGCCTCCATGCAGGATGCCGAAAGGTTGGCGGGTGCGTTGGTCTACGGGCATGGTGGCCTCAATGCGAGTATCCGAAGCATACGTGTATTGGATGCCGAGGTTGCCCATAAGGGCTGTCTTTCCGGCCTCGTTCAGGAAATCCAACGGAATCTCCGACGCATGCACTTCGGCCAAAATCGCCTTTTCTGCGGCTTGGGCCACGCCGTCTTCCTCGTTGGTGCCGGTCACATAGTCGGCGCAGACCTTCACCGAGTCGGGCGCATGTCCCATGGCAATACCCAAACCTGCCGTCTGCAACATGGTGACGTCGGCCACGCCGTCGCCGATGGCAATGGTTTCTTCGCGCGTAATGCCCAGCATATCCAGCAAGACCCCCATCGTGTTAGCTTTGTCGATGCCGCTGGGGACGGCTTCAAGGTAGAACGGTTCGGAGGGGAAGACATCCAATGTGCCTGCCAAGCGCTTCTTCCATTTGTACTCCAGATCGGCCAAGGCATCATAGTCGTCGCTCACCAGCATCACCTTGCAAGGCGCGAAGTCGATGGCGGCGGAAAATTCATCTTCCTTAATGATTTTCAGATTGTTCAATGCTGCTTCTTGGCGGATGTGCTCGTTGTCCGGATTGCTGGTCAAGAGGGTATCATCGTGATACGTGAAGATGTCGAAATTGTTCTTGCGCGCCTTCTTCTCCAGGTAAGGGATAAGTTCGGGATTGATGCGGCGCTCGAACACGATTTCTCCATTCTCTGCCTTGATAATCTGACAACCGTTGTAAGAGATGACGTAACCACCATAATTGCCCAATTCCAAAGCCTTGGCTAGAGGAATGATGCCATAGGTCGGTCTGCCCGATGCCAAGACAATTTTTACTCCCGCTTGCTGCACTTTCAACAAGGTGCTCAGCGTGTGCTTGGTTATTTGACGTTCGTTATTCAGTAATGTTCCGTCCACGTCGAGGACTAATAGTTTGTACTTCATGGCCGAAAGGGTTTTTGGTTTGAGGTACAAATATAGGAAATAGTTTGAGAAAGACGCAAGAATCGGACGGATTTTTCATGAATTAACGATAAGCGCCGCCACAAAGAGGCCGCACGGCAGTGTTATAATAGAATTTTTTTCATTAAGTTTGCACCCACTATGCTACATCCGTTTCATACAGACATCAGCGGCATAACCTTGCCCACGCGGTTTACCTACCCCTTCTGCTACACGCCGCATCCCCTGTGCGTACGGGCGGCGGAAGAGGTGCAACAGTATCTGGCCGGACACCCCGAATGGGGCGAGGGGAAGATGTTCGGCGTGCTGGTGGTGCAGGCCGACGCGGGCGAAGTGGGCTATCTCGCCGCCTTCTCCGGCATCTTGGCCGGGAAGAACCGGCTTCCGTTTTTCGTGCCCCCGGTGTATGACCTCCTGCAACCCGACGGGTTCTTCAAGCAAGGAGAAGCGGAAATCTCCGCCCTCAACGCCCGCATCGCACAAATGGAGCAAGACAAGGAGTATCTGCATCAGAAAGAAGCCTTCCGGCAATGCGAGACAGCTATGAGAGATTCGCTAGACACCGCCCGCCAAGCCCTGAAGGCTGCCAAGGCAAAGCGCGAAGAACGCCGCCGCTCCCCTGCCCTCACCTCCGAAGAAGCCGATGCCCTTGTCCGCGAAAGCCAATTCCAAAAGGCGGAATACAAACGCCTGGAGAAACGCTGGAAAGAGCGGATGGAAGAACTTCGCCTTCCGGCGGAGATGCACGAAGCCCGCCTGCAAGCCTTGAAGCATGAACGCAAGACACGCTCGGCAGACCTGCAACTACGCCTCTTCCGGCAATTCCGCCTGCTGAACTACCGGGGCGAGGTGAAGGACTTGTGCGAAATCTTCGCCGACACCGTGCAACGCATCCCTCCTGCCGGAGCGGGCGAATGCGCCGCCCCCAAATTGCTGCAATACGCCTACCTGCACAGCTGGAAACCACTGGCGATGGCCGAATTCTGGTGGGGCGCGCCCTCACAGACGGAGGTGCGGCAACAAGGATGTTACTACCCATCGTGCACGGGCAAGTGCGGTCCCATCCTGCGCCACATGTTGCAAGGGTTGGACGTGGAAAAGAATCCATTGGGCCAAGGAAATAGACCAGACACAGATTTGGAAATCATCTATGAGGACGATGCTCTGCTGGTGGTAAACAAGCCCTCCGGCCTTCTCTCCGTACCGGGCAAAGAAACTGCGGCCTCCGTCCAAACCCTGATGCAAGCACGTCGCCCCCAAGCCTTGGCTGTACACCGGCTGGACATGGATACATCCGGCCTGCTGCTCATCGCGAAGACCAAGGAAGCATACCGATGCCTGCAAGCACAATTCGAGCAACGTCTCGTCCGCAAACGATACATTGCCCTGCTGGACGGGCTGGTTCCCAACGACCGGGGAAGCATCAGCCTCCCCTTGCGCCCCGACCTGCACGACCGTCCCCGGCAGGTAGCAGACTTGACACATGGAAAACCAGCCATCACCGATTATGAAGTATTGGAAAGAAGAAACGGGCGTACCCTCATTGCCTTCTATCCACAGACGGGACGCACGCACCAACTCCGCGTACATGCCGCCCATCCGCTAGGGTTGCATTGCCCCATCGTGGGCGATGCCCTCTACGGGATGCCCGCTGAAAGGCTCTGCCTGCATGCGGAAAGGCTGGAGTTTACACACCCGGTGACGGGAGAGCGGATGACATTCCAAGCACAAATCAGATTCTAAGAAGA
>CALUOW010000158.1 GCA_944322365.1 uncultured Bacteroides sp. | reverse complement strand
TCCCGCCTTCAAGAGCTTGGCTTACTGAAACGTATAGGAGGCAGGAAGCAAGGATATTGGCAAATTATAGAATAAAGAACTATGGACGATTTGGAAGGATTTGAGAGTTGGCACGAAGATTGGATGGCATGGGAACGTTTTCAAGATGAGCTTGAAAGAATCAAGGAAGAAAATGCCTACGAAGACTTGCACGACTTTAAGGATAAAAGCGTATCTTTGCTGCAGGAAACCTCCACGCAATCTGTCCCAGAACGCTGCAACAATCCGGTGGAGCAATAGCGGGAGATTACGCTACTTGCTAAATTGTAAATCAAAGATATTCAACTATTTGAGCAAATAGGTCGATTCCCGGTGGAAATGCACCAATCCTTCCATCGGGCTTTGCACAATCTGGCCGATGCGGACGCCCAATGAGGATGCCGCTTCGGCCAGTATCTTTTGGTAGTGGTAGGCGATGGAGCCGCAGCAGTGCACGTCGTGCGCCTGCCAATCATATTGCATCACGTTGCGCCGCAGGAAGTCGCGGAAAGCGTCCAGCACCAAGCGGTGTATGCTTTCGTCCTCCAGGTGTGCCGCCAAGAAAGGCGATAAACTGGCTAGGAAACGGTTGGGGAAAGGTTGGCAGTAGACGCGATCGATGATATCCGCCGGGGTGAGGGCATATTGCCAGAGGAACGCTTCTTTCAGTCCTTGCGTCAGTTGGTTTTTCAGCAGGCTTCCCACCAAGAGTTTGCCCAGCACTGCGCCGCTTCCTTCGTCGCCGAGGATGAAGCCTAGGGGCGATACATTCTCCACAATCCGCTCTCCGTCGTAAAAACACGAGTTGCTGCCTGTGCCCAAAATGCAGGCGATGCCCGCTCCATGTCCGCACAAACTGCGCGCCGCGCCTAGCATGTCCGATCCCACTTCCGCGTTGTCCGCGTCCGGAAAAGCACCTCTCAAAGCGTGCCTCACGCGCTCTGTCAGTGTGGATATGCATCCTGCACCGTAGAAGTAGATAGCCTCCGGACGAACATCCTCCAGTTGGCGCGCCACTGCTTTCATCGCTTTGGTCATCTCCTCCTCCGATTGGAAGACGGGGTTGGTGCCCTCCGCTTTTATCTGCCGAAGGATGCGCCCGTCTTCCGCTATGCACCAATCTGTCTTGGTGGAGCCGCTGTCTGCAATCAGTATCTTCATGGCTTTTCCTCCGTGCATTCGTCCACCAAGTAGGCGATGGACACATAGGGAATACCGCTGTTGGTGGTCAGGCCGATCTCGCACGTGCGGCTGTTGCTGTAACCTATTTGGATGTGGGCGGCCTCAATCTGCGGACGCAGTTTGCGCAGGGCGTAGGCATTCAGTTCGGGATGTGTGAAGCCACGGTCGCCGGCAAAGGCGCAGCAGCCTATTTCTTCGGGCACCAAGACTTGTCCCGTGGTGCAGAGCTTGGCGAGCTTCACCAGCGTGTCGGCCAGGCCCATCTCGCGCGTGGAGCAGGTGATGTGCACGGCCACAGGGCGATCGGTCGGCTTGAACGTTAGGTGCGGGCGCAGGAAGGTGTAGATGAATTCCGCCGGTTCGTAGAGCTTCATCCGGTGGATGGTCTGCCGCATGCGGTGCAAGCACGGGCTTTGGTCGCAGAGCACGGGGTATCGCCCCTCTTCGCTGGCTTTCCACAGGGCGGCTTCCAGCTCGGCGCTTTTGCGGTCGGCAATGTCGGGCATACCCTTGCTTTCCCAAATAGTGCCGCAACAAAGATGCTCCATGCCTTCGGGAAAGATGACTTCGTAGCCTGCCTTGTGCAAGAGGCTTGTCATCTTGTTCACCAGTGGTTGCTCCACAGGCGATTTGTGCGCCAAGCCCATCGTTTGGTTGATGCAGCTGGGGAAATAGACCACCTTTTTAATGACGACTGAAGAATTTTCATTGGAAGCAGCAGATTCTTCGTTCTTCATTCTTCGTTTTTCATTGAACTTATACGCCTTTGGCATGGCCGGCGTCCATTGCGGGATGCCCAGCAGGTGGTGCAGGCTGCGTGTCAGTTTGCTCATGGCGCGGGTGCCGAGGACGGTGTGCGCGGCATCTGCCAGAGTGAGGACGGGGCGCAGCGCGCTTTCGATGCCCGCGAGGTGGCGTGCGGCATAGTCGCCCATTTTATATCCCATGCTGTGGGGCGGCAGGAGTTGTTGGCGGACGTAGTGCGTCAGGTCGCCCGTGTTGATGCTCATGGGACAGGACATCGAGCAGAGGCCGTCGCCGGCGCACGTTTGGTTTCCGGGGTAATAGTATTGCTTGACGAGCAACGCCAGGCGTTCGGGCTCTTCGCCGCTTTGGCGCAGGCGGGCTATCTCGCGTTGGATGACGATGCGTTGGCGCGAGGACAGCGTGAAGCCGCACGACACGCAGTTGACCTCGCAGAAGCCGCATTCGATGCACTTGTCCACTTTTTCTAATGAAGAATGATGAATATCCGCTTCGCGGAGAAATGAAGAATTTTCGTTGGAAGCAGCCAATTCTTCATTCTTCATTCTTAATTCTTCATTGAACAGCAGGGGAAGCGGCTTGAAGTGCTTCAGGTGGCATTGCGGGTCGTCGTTGAAGATGACGCCGGGATTCAGCAAACCGTCCGGGTCGAAGATGCGTTTCACCTCCTTCATGCACTCGTAGGCGGCATCTCCCCATTCGTAGCGGACGTAGGGAGCCATGTTGCGGCCGGTGCCGTGCTCGGCTTTCAGCGAGCCGTCGTATTTGTCCACCACCAGCGTCTTGACGTCTTCCATCAGGTCGGCATAGCGTTTCACTTCGGCTTCGGTGGAGAAGCTCTGGTTGAGGATGAAGTGGTAGTTTCCTTCCAAAGCGTGGCCGTAGATGCAGGCGTCGTCATAGCCGTGGCGGGCGATGAGTTGTTGCAAGTCGGCAGTGGCTTCGGGCAAGTCGTCGATGTGGAAGGCCACATCTTCGATGAGGCAGGTGGTGCCGGGGCGTCGCGTGCCGCCCACCGAGGGGAAGATGCCCGAACGGATGGCCCAGTACTGGCCATATTCAGCAGGGTCGTCGGTGAAGCGCACGGGCACATAGGTGGAGAAGTTGGAAAGTTGCTCTGTGATGCGGGCAATGTTTTGCGAAAGCTCTTCCTTTGTTTTGCCTTTGGTTTCGGTCAGCACGGCGGTCAGGCCGGACGCATCAGGCACTTCGGTCTTATATTTCAAGTAATGGGCATCGTCCACGGACGAGAGGCTTTTGTAGTCCAGCAGTTCGGCGCTTTTCACCAGCCACTCGCCTTGTCCGTTCACCAGTTTCTTCAGGGCTACTACGGCGCGGCACGCTTCCTTGATGGTGGTGAAGTAGAGCATCGCGCTGGCTTTGTGGGGATAGTCGTATTCGGTTTTCATCGTCACGCGGGAGAGGAAGGCAAGGGTGCCTTCGCTGCCTACCATGAGGTGCGCGATGATGTCGAAGGGATCTTCGAAGCGGACAAAGGGCAGCAGGTTGAGGCCGGTGACGTTTTTGATGGAGTATTTGTAGCGGATGCGTTCGGCCAGTTCCTGGTTGCCCCGGATCGTGTCACGCAGGGCGCAGAGGCGTTGCAGGAAGTCGCGGTGAGTCACCTCGAACGAGGCGCGGCTAACGGGGTCGCCCGTGTCGAGGAGGGTGCCGTCCGCCAGGACGATGCGTGCGGAGAGCATCATCTTGTCGCTGTTGGCGTGCGTGCCGCAATTCATGCCCGAAGCATTGTTCATCACGATGCCGCCCACCATCGCGCTCTTCACCGATGCCGGGTCAGGAGCGAACTTGCGTCCATAGGGTGCCAGCAACTCGTTGACACGTTGGCCGATAAGGCCGGGTTGGAGGGTGATTTGCGTGCCGTCGGCGCTGATGGAGTATTGCTCCCAATGCTTGCCCGCCACGATGAGGACGGAGTTGCTGATGGCTTGTCCGGAGAGGCTGGTGCCGGCTGCGCGGAAGGTGACGGGTATGCGGTGGCGCGTGGCCAGTCGAAGCAGTTGGGACACTTCGTCTTCGTCTTTCGAGAGGATGACGATCTGCGGGACGAGGCGGTAGAATCCGGCGTCCGTGCCCCATGCCAGGCGGCGCAGTTCGTCGGTATAGATGCGCTCCTGCGGGAT
>CALUOW010000157.1 GCA_944322365.1 uncultured Bacteroides sp. | reverse complement strand
TGCCAGTCGTACTTCTCGCCCTTGACGGTAAACTGCGTCCACACTTGGTAGAGGCGGTCGTAGTCCTTGAAACACGTGTCATAACTCTGCTCGAACGCCACGCGGGAGAAAAGCAGGATGCTCATGGCCAGCCCCAAGCCCAGGGACACGACCTTCAGGAGATTGCTCCCTTTTGAGTGGAGCAGAGTCCGGATGATGTAATGGAATGATTGCATATCGTTTGGTTTTTTGCTTGTTTTACTTGTTTTCCTATCTATCCTAAAGCAGAAACCGTGCCAAACTCCTATCCATCAGATACACAAGTAGTAAGCAGAGCGAGGAATGAAACGGGGTGTCTAATTATTAGACAATGCCGTCTAATTTTTAGACACCCTTCCAAGCAACAAAGACCGCAAAACCCGGATACACCTTCATACAGGTTTCAGGCAAAAGCCCTATATTTGCAGACAAATCAGAACCAGTATGAAGAAATACGGCAACATCCTTATCATAGACGACAACCAGAGCGTATTGGCAGCCCTGCAACTCCTGCTGAAACCCTACTTCAACCAAATAGGCTTGCTGCCCTCGCCCATCACCCTGCCCTCGGCCTTGAGGAAAGAGAAATGGGACGTGTTGCTGCTGGACATGAACTTCACGTCGGGCATCAACAACGGCAACGAGGGCCTCTACTGGTTGCACGAGGTCAAACGCCTCTCTCCCGCCCTGCCCGTGGTGCTCTTCACCGCCTACGCCGACATCGACCTGGCCGTGCGCGGCATCAAGGAGGGAGCCACGGACTTCATCGTCAAGCCTTGGGACAACCAAAAGCTCATCGATACATTGCTGGCCGCTATCCGTCCCGCTTCCACCCGCAAAGAACCGAAAGAGGAAAGCGACATGTATTGGGGAGACAGCCCCGCCATGCAACGGTTGCGCGAACTGGTAGAGAAGGTGGCCGCCACGGATGCCAACGTCCTCATCACCGGCGAGAACGGGACGGGCAAAGAGATGCTGGCACGCGAACTGCACCGCCTCTCCCTACGCAACGCCCTGCCCATGGTGACGGTGGACATGGGCGCTGTCACCGAGACGCTGTTCGAAAGCGAACTCTTCGGCCACGTCAAAGGAGCCTTCACCGACGCCCGCGCCGACCGCCCCGGCAAGTTCGAAGCCGCCGACCACGGCACGCTCTTCCTGGACGAGATTGGCAACCTGCCCTACCACTTGCAAGCCAAGCTGCTGACCGTCCTCCAGCGGCGCACCGTTGTCCGCGTGGGCAGCAACACGCCTATCCCGGTGGACATCCGCCTCGTCTGCGCCACCAACCGCGACCTGCCCCGGATGGTGCAACAAGGCGACTTCCGCGAGGACTTGCTCTACCGCATCAACACCATCCATCTGGAGATTCCCCCGCTGCGCGAACGTCCCCAAGACATCCTCCCCTTGGCCCAAGGCTTCATCGGACGCTTCTCCCGCCAATACGGCAAGCCCGCAGCCACCCTTACGGAAGCCGCCGGACAGAAACTGCTCCGCCATCCGTGGAAAGGCAATATCCGCGAACTGGAGCATGCCATCGAAAAGGCCGTCATCATCAACGACAGCCCCGCATTGCCCGCCGAAGCCTTCGAGCTGGCCCCCACCCAAGAGCCGGCCACCGATGCCCCCGCCTCGACCCTTGAAGACATGGAGCGGCAAATGATAAGAAAGGCATTGGATACATGCAGCGGCAACCTCTCTGCCGTGGCGGCCCAACTGGGCATCACCCGCCAAACCCTCTACAACAAGATGAAGAAATACAACCTCTGACCGCCATGAACAAACAAAGCATCCTCTGCATCCTCTCCCTGCTCCTCATCGCTTTGTTGGCAGGGGGTTCGTGGTCGCTGGCCGCCTTGGGGCAACCTTTCCCATTGGGCAACGGCAATCCCCTGCCCTGGGCCGTCGCGCTGACCGTCCTGCTCCCGCTTCCCGTCTACCAACTCTGCCGGTTGCAACACCGC
Organism: uncultured Bacteroides sp.; assembly: GCA_944322365.1. Classification (GTDB taxonomy): domain Bacteria; phylum Bacteroidota; class Bacteroidia; order Bacteroidales; family Bacteroidaceae; genus Bacteroides. Next base: position 2,211 of record CALUOW010000157.1, on the reverse strand, counting down.
CATGCCCGCAAAGTCCTCTTCCTGCTGGATGCGATAGAGAACAACGACTATGCCCTCCACTTCCCCGAAGAAATCCCCGATGCCGACACCCGCCTGGTGCACCGTGCCTTGAACCGCATCGCCCACATACTATATAATGTAAAGAACGAGACCGCCCAACAAGAGAAATACTACGAACTGATTCTGGAGTGCGTCAATACAGGCATCGTGGTGCTGAACGACAACGGCGCCGTCTATCAAAAGAACAGCGAAGCCCTGCGCCTGCTGGGATTGAACATCTTCACCCACATCGGCCAGTTGGACAGGATAGACCCCAACCTGGCCCCGCGCATCGCCTCCTGCCGGGCGGGAGACTCCTTCCAAATGCCCCTGCACAACGAACGGGGCACGCTCGACCTCTTTGTCCGCGTCAGCGACATCACCGTCCACCAAGAGCACCTGCGCATCCTGGCCCTGAACGACATCAACAACGAGCTGGACGAAAAGGAAATCGACTCATGGATGCGATTGACCCGCGTACTGACCCACGAAATCATGAACAGCGTCACCCCCATCACCTCGCTGAGCGACACGCTGCTGACCATGACCGCCCAAGGCGCGCCGCAAGAGGAAATAAGCAACGGACTGAAGACCATCAGCCAGACAGGCAAAGGATTACTGGCCTTTGTGGAGTCGTACCGCAAGTTCACCCATATCCCCACGCCCATCCCCACCCTGTTTTATGTCAAAGGATTCTTGGAGCGCATGGCGGCTTTGGCACGCCACCAATATCCCGACATCCCCACGGAATTCCGCATCGAAGTGGAGCCGGACAACCTCATCCTCCATGCCGACGAGAACCTGGTGGGACAAGTCGTCACCAACTTGCTGAAAAACGCCCTCCAAGCCATCGAATCGGACACCGGCCGCACGACGGAAGGGCACATCCGCCTCCAGGCCTATTGCGACGAGGCCGAAGCCGTCCTGATAACCATCAGCAACGACGGCCCCGCCATCCCCGCCGACGTGGCCGAACACATCTTCATCCCCTTCTTCACCACCAAGACGGGAGGCAGCGGCATCGGCCTGAGCATCTCGCGCCAAATCATGCGCCTCTCCGGCGGAAGCATCAACCTGCTGCCCACCGAGCCGACCACCTTCGTCCTGAAGTTCGACTGAGCATCATTAAAGCTCGTCCATCTCTTCCCCGCTGCGCTCCATGATGCTGGCAGCCAGTTTGTCGGCCACTTGCACGATGGACACCAACGGATAGAGCTTTTGCGACGTATCGAAGCAACGCTGGTCCTCGAAGCTGTTCATATTGATGCCCCAAGCGCCCATGTGCCAACGGATGGCCAGCATCTCGTCGTCGCTCATCTCCAGCCCGTTGCACAGAAGGAGGATGACCGACTTCTCGCCATGCCCCATGGGAAAGTTCTTGTAAGACACCTTGTAGCCTTCGCTGTCCTCCCACATTCCCAAGGCATTCTTTTTCTTCTTGACCGAACGGACATAGATGTCGCTCTTGCACACATCGTGCAGCAGGCTGGCAATGATGACGCTATCCTGCTGCACCTCCTTTTCCAAACCGGGTTCCAATGCCTTCATGCCCTCCCACACCATGAGGGCGGCCTTGCAGGTATTGACCGAATGCAGCAGCAAGCCTCCCTCGGTGTTCAGATGATGGTTGGCCGAAGCCGGGGCTGTGAAGAAGCCCATCTCTTCCAAACCTTCAATCACGTCTTCCACGCCATCGCGTCCGGTGGAGCGCAACAACTCCAAAAATTCTTCTTTGCATTTCTTGATATCCATAATCGTATGTATTAATTGTAAGAATAAAGCGCGCCAAGGTACTAAGTTTTTCGGTATCCGGCAAGACTGAATTAGAAAAAACACGTCCCGATTGTCCGTTTGCGGACACGCCGATTGTCCGATTCCGAACACCCACCCCCGCCAGAAGGCCTTCTAGGCAGTTGGCATGGTCTTTGCCTGACAGGAAGAAAAGAATCTAAAGACATCAAACAATATGAGAAAGATTTTCACTTGGGCCGTGTGCCTCCTGATGCCTGCCATGCTTGCCGCACAGGAAGAAAAAGATACGTTGGGCTACGAACGGGACATCACGCTGGAGGAGGCCATCGCCCTGGCGCGGGTGCAGTCGGTGGATGCCGCCGTGGCCCTCAACGAATTGAAGACCGCCTATTGGGAATACCGCACCTTCCGTGCCAACCT
>CALUOW010000156.1 GCA_944322365.1 uncultured Bacteroides sp. | reverse complement strand
AGCGTGCTCTTGCCCGCGCCGTTCTGTCCCATCAGGGCGTGCACCTCGCCGTCGCGGATGGTGAGGTTGATGCCCCGCAATATCTCTTTGCCATTGATGCTGGCATGGAGGTCTTTGATCTCTAACATATGGATATACGTATTAGTTACATGATTTTGAGGCGCAAAGTTAGCGTTTTTCCCCCGGAAACAGGCGCGGGCGGGCCGTTTTTTTATAACGAAAGGGAAGCGCCCGTCCGCGCTTCCCTTTCCGTGTTTGTTGCTCCCGGCTGGGGGGAGGGTTATCCGAACAGGTCTCCCGATTCGTCTTCGCCGCCCCCGCCGTCGCTGCCCCCGTCGGGGTCGTCGGTGTCGTCCGGCATGAGGTCGGCGTCGTCGCCCTTCCATTTGGTGAAGGAGAGGTCGTCCACCAGGGCGCGGGTGTAGCCGCCGCCCATGTTGCGCTCGCGTTCGGGGACGAACTGCACGCGCACGCCGGTGATTTGCTGGGCATTGACTTCCTCCTCGGTGTCCACGCCCTTGCCGGTTGCCTGGCAGGTGAAGCGGAACCAGCCCAGCCCTTCGAGGTGCACGGGGCGGCCGTCGCGCAGGTAGTCGGTCATGATGGGCACTATGGTGCGGATGACATTATGCACGTCGCCCGGCGACATGCTCGACTCGCGCGCCACGCGCTCGGCCAGTTCCTGCGTCTCGACGGGGTCGTTCACCGTGACGAGCACGGGATACCACTTCTTTGTCAACTTTTGATACATTGATTTAAAAAACAACATATGCTATCTGGTATTAGCCTCCTCGCGCCCCTGCGCCCCGGTTTTGCCGAGGGTGACCCTCGAGGTGGTCGAGGGTGACCCTAAAGGGTGTCGAGGGTGACCCTCGACCCTCCCGAGGGTGAGCCTCGGCTTCCGGCCTTGTCGCGGACGGGTGCGGACAGGCAGAGGTTGTAAGGAGTTTTCCCGGCTGCCATCTCCCGCCGGGAAGTGGGAGTTTATCATTGTCCGTATCTCTTTATTCTTTCTCCACCATGACGGGCGGGGTGTTTGCGTCGCTGGCCTGCCACTCCCAGCCGAAGTCGTCGGGGAGGGCGTTGTTCATGGCTGCGGCGGCCGTCTGCCAGTCATTGGTTTTCTCGGCTTCAGAAGTGGAGCCAGAGTTACTTCCAATACCGTTGGCGGAAGCTCCGCTCCAATAGCAGGCTTTGATGGCACCCCCGTTCGAAGCCGTTATGGCTCCTGCATCGGAATAGGTAGATGTAACTGTCCCTGTCGCATGGCAGGATAGGATGGTTCCATTACTCTGAGCTGCTATCCCTCCGGCATAATACTCTCCGTTAACCGTTGCCGACGAGGAGCAAGCCCGGACCGTAGCATTAGTATATATCATTCCGGCTACGCCCCCAGCATTATTATCTCCCGTGACCGTGCCGCCCACCACATGGCAGTTTTCAATATTGCCGCTATAAACTTTGCCTGCAATCATTCCGGTATAGTCGCTGCTGCCGCTGACCGATGCGTCTTGTATCGTCAGGTTCTTGACTGTGCCGTAAACATCTTCAAACAGTCCGCCGGATATATGGCTGATGGCGTACCCTGCGCCGTCGAAGGTGCCGGTGTAGGTACTGATTGTTGTCCAGCTTTGCCCGTCCATGTCGATGTCGGCGGCCAGGGTGCAGTTGGTCTCGTCGTTCCTTTCTGTGGCGGCGGCCCATGCCTGCAGGCCCTGGGCGGAGTAGACGGTGTAGGTGTTGGTGGCCTGGTCGTAGGTATGGGTGAGGGGTTCGGCCTCGCCGCTGATGGCATTGCCTGTGCCGTCCCATCCGGAGATGGTGGCGCTACCCTCCAGCCCGCTCTTCTTTACGGTGATGGTGTAGGTGTATTGGCAGCCCGCTTTCAGCTCGATGTCCTCGTCGGGCTTGTAGGAGTAGACGGTTTTATCCGCGAGGGTGACTTGGATGAGGGGTTCGTCTCCCGCGATGGTCTGCGGGGGTAGCAGGGCGGTATTGTTGTTGTAGGGGATGACGGTATTGCCGTTGTCGGGGTTGCCGGTAGAGATACCTGTGAGGGTTATCGTTGCACCATCCAGCTTATCTTCGGGGACGCCATTGCCTGCTTCCAAGGGGTTGACCACAATCTTGGCAGTGCGGTGGCTGAATTGGAGGAGGTTGCTGCCGTCAAATTGCACCGTGCCCGTGGCGCTGATGTAGTCGCTGGCCTGATAGTCGGCTTCGGCGCTTTGGTCAGCCTTCACTACCACTTGGGGCATGGTCTCGCCGGTAGGCCACCAGGCGGAGACTTCTATCGGGGCCGTATTTTGCCAGTAGAAAGGGTCTTGGGAGGTGAGGGTGGCGGTGGTGTAGGGGGCTTCGGATCGAACGTCGTAGGTCTTCACTTCGCCGCCTACTTCTACGGATACTTGGGCAACGCCCTGCCAGTTGTTGTCCGTCGTGGCTTTGGTCTCCACGCTGAGGGCGATGCCTGCGGCGGTGAAGGTCATGGGGTACTCGCCGGGGGGCAGGGGTTGGCCTGCGGGGTTGTCGTCGCCCGTGCAGGCTGCCAAGAAGAGGACGGCGAGGAGGGGTGACAAGTTAATCTTTCTTAAAAATTGGGGGGGTAAATCGGCCCCTTGCGGTTGGTGTTGTCATACGTTTTTAGGGTTTATAGTTAGTAAATGGGGTTAGTTATTTCACGTTGTCAGATTGGGTGCGTGGCTCGCGGCGGGTGTCCCAGAGGTCGGCGATATGAATTCCGTCCTCTTCCACGTAATATATCAGCTTGCAATATTTGTGCACGACAATGCTACGGAAGCCTTTGGGGTGATTCTCCAGCAATGGCTCTTTGCGGCCTATGCCGGGATTGGCGGCCAGCAACGGCTCGTAGCTGAGCAGGCGTGTGTAGAGATTTCGCATGGCTCGTAACCCGAATTCCTGTCCGACATAGTCAAGCAGCAGGTCAAGTTGCCGGGTAGCCTCTGTGTTCCATATCACTCGCATAGGCATGGATATTTGCTTTCCATCATACGTCTGACTTCTTCCGTAGTGTATATGCGTCCGGCCTCTGCATCGGCTAGCGACCGCTCGATGCGGGCATCCAATTCCTCCATTGTGTAGGGAGCGAGTTGTTTTTCTTGCTCTTCTATGTCCTCATACAGCTTCTCCGCCAGCCAGCGTTCGTTGTCGCTGCCCAGCGAGAGCGATTTCAAGAAGGTGTAAAGGGCATCCATGGAAACTGTTGCGTTCATTGTCGGTTCCTCCTTATTCGGTTATTCCGCTGCAAATATAAGGCTTTACGCATGAAAGTCAAAGGAAAACGGCGGGATATTAGGCAAAACGATGTATCTTTGTGCGCGAGAAACAGAGAACGTATGTATGACCACCTATACGAGATAAACGATGCAACCCAACGAATCTGACAAGAACAAAGATAACAACGAGCTGGTGCGCCGCCTGGCCGAAGAGAAGTACAAGTACGGCTTCACCACCGACGTGCATACCGACATCATCGACCGGGGCCTGACCGAGGACACCGTGCGCCTCATCTCCCGGAAGAAGGGCGAGCCGGAGTGGCTTCTGGAGTTCCGCCTCAAGGCCTATCGCCACTGGCTGACGATGGAGATGCCCACGTGGGCACACCTTCGCATCCCGGAGATAGACTACCAAAGCATCTCCTACTACGCCGACCCCACCGCGCAGAAAAAGGACGCGCCCAAGAGCCTGGACGACGTGGACCCCGAACTCATCAAGACCTTCAACAAGCTGGGCATCCCCCTGGAGGAGCAGATGGCGCTGAGCGGAATGGCCGTGGACGCCGTGATGGACTCCGTGTCCGTCAAGACCACCTTCAAGGAGACGCTCATGGAGAAGGGCATCATCTTCTGCTCCATCAGCGAGGCCGTGCGCGAGCATCCCGACTTGGTGCAGAAATACCTGGGCTCGGTGGTGCCCTACCGCGACAACTTCTTCGCCGCGCTCAACTCCGCCGTCTTCTCCGACGGGTCGTTCGTCTACATCCCCAAGGGCGTGCGCTGCCCGATGGAGCTGAGCACCTACTTCCGCATCAACGCGCGGAACACGGGCCAGTTCGAGCGCACCCTCATCGTGGCGGATGATGACAGCTATGTCTCTTACTTGGAAGGCTGCACCGCCCCGATGCGCGACGAGAACCAGCTGCACGCCGCCATCGTGGAAATCGTGGTGCACGACCGCGCCGA
>CALUOW010000155.1 GCA_944322365.1 uncultured Bacteroides sp. | reverse complement strand
AAATATTCTTCCAGCGAATAAGGTATGAATATGTCGGGGGTGAGCGTGTCCGCTTTATCTTCTTTACGGGGGCGAATGAAGTAACTATGGCTGACAAAACCACGGATACCTGTCAGGGGAATACATACAGGCAAAACATCTCCAAAGCAGGTTGGCTTTTGGGAAGTCGGCGTACCTAGAATAGGGAAAAGGGCGTTGTCTTTGATGGTAGTCAGCAGGTAGTTGGCGCTACTGAATGTGTTTTGCCCTTGCAGGAAGTAAACTTGTCCGGAAAAAGGAGGGATGTCTTTCGTCCATGCAGTTTCTGTATGGTTATCTATCCTCGTTGAAAACAAATGCGGATAGTGAGTAATTAGAAAGGAGGAGCGACGTATGTGAGTTTGATAAGAGTGAATGTCGTCCAAGTTTATGCCTAAGAATTGCAAAAGCTGGTCACCTAACAGACTGTTGCCTCCTCCGTTATAGCGCAGGTCTATGACCAAAGTTTTTATTTGTTGCCTTTTCAAAACAGTTCCTAGTTCTCTCAAAAAATCTGTGAAGAGCGGAAGAGCCTGCACGACGGCTTCATCGGCCTCTATACCCCTCAGTCGGCAACTTTGCAAATAGGTAAAACGGTCGTACATGGCATTAAATTGAAAATAGCACACATTATTTATGAGACGACAAGTATAGGGCGCCTCTTGTTGACCTGTGATGGGATGGGTCATCCTTTTGACTAAGCGTTGTCTTATGGCCCTACTTGCCAACATGCCAATAGGCATTTCCACTTCGTTTCCATTAGACAAAGAAAAATGCAACCCTCCCCGTGTATCTATACCCAAGGCATGCAAAAAAGACTTTTGGCTTAAACAAAAGCTCCCGAAGATGCAGGCTTTGGCGCTATTTTCCGAAGGAAGCAATGTATAGCATCGGTCGGCCACCTCTTTCATTGCTTGTCCGTTTATGGCAGTTATAACCATGCCTGTATCATTTGGGCAGGTGTCAGGCAAAGCATAGAAATAGAAGCTCCCATTGAAATAGCGAATAGTGTACGAATATGCTTCCTTGAAGTCAGGCATAAAGAAAGTATGCGCATCGCGAAGCTGAGCTAACCATTGGTTCACTTTCGTCCAAAAATCCGGAAGAGTTTCAAGTTTTCCCATCCCCTCATACGCTGCCTGCGCTGTGTGACTGAGTACTTCAAATTTTCGCGCATCTACATCCGGCAAGGGATGCACTTGTTGGATAAAGTCCACCAAGTTCAAGAAATCAGCCTGAAAAAGTGTAGTCTGGGCATCTTCCCGATGAACGAGGGGAAGAAGAAAATGTTCGTCTATCATCTTTCTTGTTTTAATCAATCCGCAAAGGTAACAAATATTCCTGTTGCCGTTCCTATGTTTCTGACAAATTGAAACCTTCTTTTGCACTATAAGTTTTACATAGCTAGGAAGAGACAGATAAGAACGAGATAAGAGAGGGATAAGAGAGGGATAAGAACGAGATAAGGGAGGGATAGCGGAGAAATAGCAGTGTGGAAGCGAAAGGAATATTCCATGAGATTCGCTTGCTTGGCACTCTTTGCGGACATCCGCATAAAATAAACCTCTATTCATACCTTAAATCCCACAAATAAGCCCTATCTTTGCGCGGTTTTATCTCCTAACATCAAAATACAGAGACTGACGATTGACATGGAAAGAGCATCCACCTTCATAGATTACATCGAGCAAAGCATCATCCACAACTGGGATCGCAATGCCCTGACCGACTACAAAGGCATCACCCTGCAATACAAGGACGTGGCGCGGAAGATTGCCAAATTCCACATCGTGCTGGAAAGCGCCGGTATCCGTCCGGGCGACAAGATTGCCGTCTGCGGGCGCAACAGTGCCCATTGGGCTGTGACGTTCTTGGCTACGGTGACTTATGGCGCGGTCATCGTCCCCATCCTGCACGAGTTCAAGGCGGACAACATCCACCACATCGTCAATCACTCCGAAGCCAAGCTGCTCTTTGTCGGCGCCCGCGCCTGGGAGGCCTTGGACGAAGCCGCCATGCCCTTGTTGGAAGGCATTGTGGTGTTGGAAGACTTCTCCCCCGTGGTGTGCCGCAACGACGCCCTGATGGAAGCCTTCGAGAACCGCAACGCCCGCTACGGCGCCCGCTACCCCAAGAACTTCCGCCCCGAACACATCTGCTACCGCAAGGAGGCTTCGCCCGACGAATTGGCCATCATCAACTACACGTCCGGCACCACGGGCTACTCGAAAGGCGTCATGCTGCCCTACCGCAGCCTTTGGAGCAACGTGGATTACTGCCGCGAGATGCTCCGCGTACAGCCGGGAGACCACATCGTGTCGATGCTCCCCTTGGGGCATGTGTTCGGCATGGTCTACGACTTCCTCTACGGTTTCTCGGCGGGAGCGCACCTCTATTTCCTGACCCGTATGCCCTCGCCAAAAATCATTGCTCAATCGTTTGCCGAAATCCGGCCGAAGGTCATCTCGTGCGTGCCCCTCATTGTCGAGAAGATCATCAAGAAAAATATCCTGCCCCGCGTGGACAATACCATCGGCAAGCTCCTGCTGCGGGTGCCTATCGTCAACGACAAGATAAAAGCCGCCGCCCGCAAGGAGGCCATGGAAATCTTCGGCGGGCAATTCGACGAAATCATCATCGGGGGCGCTCCCTTCAATGCCGACGTCGAACGCTTTGTCAAACAGATAGGTTTCCCCTACACCATCGCCTATGGCATGACGGAGTGCGGCCCCATCATCTGCTCCAGCCGTTGGGAGACGCTGAAACTCGCCTCGTGCGGAAAAGCTGCCGCCCGCATGGAAGTCAAGATAGACTCGCCCGACCCGGCAAACGTGGCCGGCGAAATCATCTGCCGGGGCACCAACACCATGCTGGGTTATTATAAGAATCCCGAAGCCACTGCCCAAATCATCGACGTGCACGGCTGGTTGCACACCGGCGATTTGGCCACGATGGACGAATATGGCTACGTCACCGTGCGCGGTCGAAGCAAAAACATGCTCCTGACCGCCAGCGGCCAAAACATCTACCCGGAAGAAATAGAAAGCAAGTTGAACAACATGCCCTACGTGGCAGAGTCGCTCATCGTCCTGCAGAACGAGAAGTTGGTAGCCCTCATCTATCCCGACTTCGACGAAGCATTCTCCAAAGGACTGAAGCAAGCAGACATCGAAGCCGCCATGGAGGCCAACCGCAACGAACTGAACCAGCAATTGCCCGCCTACTCGCAAATATCCAAAGTAAAAATACATTTCGAAGAATTCGAGAAGACGGCCAAGAAGAGCATCAAACGCTTCATGTATCAAGAAGCCAAAGGATAAAAAAGACAAACGACAAATAAACTCCATTCAACCATGATCAAGATATACGGCATGAGCACCTGTCCCGACTGCGCCTACGTGGAAAAGCAAGTGGAAGGCAACCCCCAATACGAAGTAATCGACATCGGGACACACGTAAAGAACCTGAAAGAGTTTCTGCGCCTGCGCGACCGGCATCCCGCCTTCGACGCCATGAAGCGTGTCGGCGCAGTGGGCATCCCCTGCTTTGTCTTGGAAGACGGCACCGTAACCCTCCGCCCCGAACAAGCCGGATTACGCCCCCGCCCCAAGGAAGACGTAGCCGAAGGAGCTTCTTGCCGGTTGGATGGAAGCGGGTGCTAAGCTTTGATGTAACGCGCCACGGTTGCCCGACCTATATTCAGCGCACGTGCATATTCATCATAGGTATATTCCGGATGCGCTTTAGTCAGTGAAATAGGCCGGGTATTCGTGTCATCGGCCATTACAGTATCATTTGCAGTATCACTTTTGCTTTTTACAATATTACCCATGCTTTGCTGATACTGTAAAATCCATATAACTTCTGCCACCTATGCCTGCACTCACATTGCAGCGGCGTAACTCTTCTTTGGAAGAATCAAAATTACCGCCTAATACAGAGTATTCCGAACCTGTACGACGCATGACTTTAGCGGACAATAACTGGTTTTCACCTCAGTCACAGTAGAGCCTTCGATGGCCGTTGAATGGGTAATAAGCGAGTAGAGGTAGAATTTCTCGTAGTCCACCTGCTGTTCAATTCCCGAAGTCCTGTATCGGTTGATTGTTTCTATTAGTTTTCTGTCTATCTCTTTTCATTGGCACAACGCTTGTATGCCTGCAAAGATATGATTTTCTATGTAAATTTTTGATTAATACACGAATATATTTGCAACCATAGCAAC
>CALUOW010000154.1 GCA_944322365.1 uncultured Bacteroides sp. | reverse complement strand
ATACTTCGGAAGTTTCTGTTAAGCTATATCTATTTGATTATCAATGTGATAAAATTTAGAGAACCTCTTGCGTAACAAATGTGCAACAAAAATCCGATAAAACTATTTCCTTGCATTTAACATGATTGTAATCGGATGTTAAGAATCATACTCGCAAGTATGAATGTTAAATCTTCATTTGTAGCCAATCAATTTTTTATTGGCATTCGGACTGACACATTAGCCATTGAAAGCGACAGAAATATGCTTGTACATTCCGACATTGGCATTTGCGGCAAAGTTAGCGATTTTCTGCCATTCGCAAAAGCCTGTATGCAAGGCAAAATGATGGTATTGAATAATGGTATTTTGCCGCTTTAAGGCTTGTACTTTTGGTATGGCAAACCGACACATTTCATATTGTCATTTTGACTGGATATTTCCCACATAAATGGTTAATATGCAGTTAGTTAAAGTCAAAACAAGGTGTTGTTTTCCTATGCTTTTCGCTTTAACTTTGCACTTGCCAACCGAAAGAAACACAAGCGGATGGCAACAATTAAGGATAACAATCAAACAGATAACGAATATGTGTAAAACAGAACAGAACCTGAACGAAACCGCCTTACTCCGAAAGATGGTGGACGGGCTTAAACAGGAGGTGGAAAAGGTAAAGAGCGTGGTGTATGCCTCAAAGGAAGTGCTGAACTTGGAAGAAGCGGCGATGTTCCTCGGCATATCCAAAAGCTCGCTCTACAAGATGACCCACAACCAAGTCATCCCTTATTTCAAGCCTAACAACAAGATGGTGTATTTTGAGAAATCGGAACTTCTGAAATGGTTGCGGCAGAACCCGGTCGCATCACAGGCGCAGGTTTCGGAAGAAGCACAGGCCATCATGCGCAAGCTCGCCCGTGCGGATTGATTTTCCCTACTTTCAATGATTCTTTGATATGACAGAAAACGAACCCTTGCAAATGTCTTTTGACAATCTGCCCCGTGCCGTGGCGGAATTCCATGCCAAAATCGACACGCTTACTAAAATGGTGGAAAAGCTGATGTCGGCAAACACCGCACCGCCTTTATCGGAGATAATGACGGTGGAGGACGTATCGGCAATGCTGTGCAAATCCGTTTCCACCATCTATGCGATGACTTCCGAACACAGGATTCCATACCGCAAACAGGGCAACAAGCTCTATTTTCTTCGTTCCGAAATCCAGTCATGGCTTATGGATGCTGTTGTACCCAAAGATACTCCGAAGCGCAGACGGAAGCCGCAGGATGATGAAATCTCTACGGACAATGAACGGCAACCGGAGAGCAACCCGGACGAAAATCTAAGTGAAAACAGCGCAACTTCTACACAAATTATCTCGGAAAATATTGATGGGGATAACGTAAAACTCACCGTCTCGGAGTGTGAGAACACACCGTATTCCATCGAAAGCCGGATACATTCAAGAAGCGGAGCGACCATCTTCGCCGTGCTTTTCTCAAAGGAATTTGAAACCGCCGGAGAGCGGAAGTTCGTGCAGACGGCACGGGATTACCACGGCTACTGGAGCGATTTCGGCAAAGGCGGCTACATCTTCAACTCGCAACCGGAGGCGGAAAATTTTGCAAAAAGGATAATAGGGAAAAAAGAAAAAGACCGAATATCGCCCCAACAAGTGGTATCGAAAAATGAGGATTTGACAGCCACTTATACGGAGGGCAATCCGCTAACCATGCAGGACGAACAGACCTCATTTGACGGTAATACCTCTTGTACGTGAATGGCAGACATGGCAGAGAGTGGAATTTTTACAGGGGAATGTTTTAGGGCTGGCAAGTTAATGTTTTCGTCCACGAAAACCACGCCATGAGCGGCGACCCGTCCACACCGGAAACGGCAACAACCCGATTATAGCCCTAAAACATCATTCCAATTATAACTGATAAAGACAGACGTATGACAGGCAACGACAATTCACATAAAGGCGGCAGACCGAAATCCGCAAAGGGCAAGGCTCGGTCAAAGACCCTGTCCACGAGGCTCACGCTTGCCGAGTGGAAGGCGGTCATGAAACGGATTACCGATGCGGGCAAGAAGCCGTCACACTTCCTGCGGGACTTATTACTGTACGGCAAGGTCGTGGCGGCACGGACACAGGAGGACAGGCGGCAGATAAGGATGCTGGAGGGAGGGTGCAACAACCTGAACCAGTTGGCGAAGCTGGCGCACCAACAGGGCTTTTCTCTTTTGAAAGGCAAAATCTTGGATTTGCTGGACGAGTTCAACAAAATCATCGGGAGAATATGATGGGCGACTTGAAAAAGCGGGCGAGCTTCGCAAGAGTGGTGAACTACGTGAACAATCCGAAGAAGGCACGTCTCATCGACAGCAAGGACGTGAGGCTTGACAATAACGCCACCATCGCAAGAAGTATGCAGGGGCAGGCGGACGACAAGCCGGGGCGCAAGCTGAAAACTCCCGTGTACCATATCTCACTGGACTTCGCCCACGAGGACACGTCCAAGCTGACGGATGCCCTGATGGTGGAAATCGCCCGTGAGTACATGCGGCGTATGGGCATTGTGAACACCCAGTACATCGTGTGCCGCCATACCGACAGGGAACACCAACATCTGCATATCGTGGCCAACAGGGTGGACAATGACGGGAAGACCGTCAGCGACAGCAACGATAACAAGCGCAACGTGAAAGTATGCAAGACTCTCACGAGGGAATACGGCTTGCACTTCTCCAAGGGCAAGATGAACGTGAAGCGTGACCGCCTGCGTGGAAAGGACAAGGTGAAGTACCAAATCCATGACGCAATCAAGGCGGCATTGTCCCATTGCAACAGTTGGTCGGATTTGTGCGACAGGCTGGCAAAGCAAGGTATCGGGGTGAAATTCAAGTATGACAGGAGCAAAGGCAAAATCATAGGAATATCGTTCACAAAAGGTGAAATCTCGTTCAGCGGCTCACGGATAGACCGGAGCATGAGCTTTTATAAGTTGGACAGGCTGTTCGGAAGCCGCATTGCCGAGGGTATGGAATGGCAGCCCCGTGTACCGGGCAATGGATTTGGCGGACGGACACAACCGACCCGGCAAATTGTGGCATCAGACAACCATACGGCAGAGACTTTTATAGGACGACCATTGTCCGCCGGAGTGGAAGCGGACGGCAACGGCGGCAGTCCGGCTGAATCCGGCTCAAACATCGTTCAAGTAACTATCGGTACACTCATGGAGCTGTGTCTACAGCCGCACCAAGCCAAGGTGTCATCCGGCGGAAGCGGCGGAGGAAACGAAAGCGGCTGGGGCGATAACGACAACGAAAAGGACAGACTTAAACCAAAAAGGAGAAGAAGATGAAAGACAACCTACAGAACATAGCCGACCTTATCGGGGCGTTGCAGAAGACATCGAGACCATCAAAGCGAAGTTGGACGTAAAGGACACTTCTGACAAGGACGAGGCTGTGAAAAAGCTGGCAATGAAGTTGGAGCCAGTTATACGTTTCTTCAATGGCAATGCACCGGAAAATATCAATAGGATTTTCGGGAGCAAGGAAGCTATTGAGAAATACAAGCAATCATTGGGCGATGGAATGATTGCGAGTTTACAGGCGAATTTTGAAGCCACCGAAAAGGACAGGCGCAAACGCGGCGTTCCCTCTACCAAGGAACAGCTTGACAAGATACTGGAAATGCTGACAAACCACGTGGAGAAAGACAGGCTGCTTTCGGAAAAGTCGCAGCCAAAGCAAGGCTTTATAACGGAACTGTGGCAGGCAATCCGTCCCGACAAGGCGATAAACGCAACAAGGCTGTTGTGGAACAAAATTCCCGATGGCTGGCACAAGAACCCTTACGCATGGGCTGGCATAGGCTGTACGCTCGTGTTTCTCGTTCTTTTTACCGTCAGTTGGGTACAATGGCATGAATACCGGGAAGAAAACAAGCGGTTGAGAATGGTTGCAGATAAACACAAAGTGACTACGGTCATGCTCAACGAACTGCACCCGGAACTGGCTGTGACCATCGGGGCATATGAGAAACTGACAGAAACGGTTGGAGCAGATTCGACATTGACCATATTTAGGGAACAGGTCAAGGCAGTTAGAAAGGAATCCCGAAATCGAAGCAATTAAATTCAAGAAAGTCCCCCAAAAGAAGAACAATAAGTTTTTGCCAAAGTGCCACTTCGACCGCCTCAAAGTGGCACTTTGACCATCCCGAAGTGGCACTTCGGGAAATAAAGGTCAGGAGATTTTTTGCAGTGGGAAACTTAAACTTAAATTG
>CALUOW010000153.1 GCA_944322365.1 uncultured Bacteroides sp. | reverse complement strand
TTAATTGATAATTTATAAGTTGACAAGGGGACGAGTTAACGAGGCAACAAGGTCCGATTGAGTTGACAAGTCGACAAGGTCTCAGGCTATAAGGGCCTCGTAGCCTTGTTAACTTGTCCACTCGTCAACTAAATTCCCATTTATCGTATAAGCTAACTATGATTAGTTGCTTGCTGATAGGTCCGCGGGAGAGGGACCGTTATCCGAAGAGGTCTTCGTCCTCGTCTCCCGTGCCGCTGCCGCCGCCTTGCGTGCCGCCGCCGGTGCCGGGTTCCGCATCGTCCTCGTCGTCTCCGGCGGGCCGGACGGGCGGCGTGATGTCTACGGTGGTTTCGCCCGCCTTTTGCGCCTTGAGCACGGCGCGGACGGCTGCGCGGGTGGGAACGGGGTTGAACTGCATGCCTTCGAAGAGGTTCTTCAGGTCGTCGCCCGGGACAAACTGGATGTTGACGCCGGTGATGTTGTTGGCGGTGAACTCTTCGGCCGTGGCGGCTCCTTTGCTGCTGACTTGCAGGCGGAACTTGCCCAGTTCGCCAAAATCCACCTGGTCGCCCGCGCGCAGGGCTTCGACCATGTTTTCCACCGTCGAGATGATGACGGCATAGACGTCGGCGCGGCTGACGGTGGTCTGGCTGGATACCCGCTTGCTGAGTTCGCGCAAGGATAGCTCGTCGTTGATTTGGGCCTTGGCGTAGGCCTTTTTCGGGTCGTCCGGCTTGGACGGGTTGCCCATCAGGCTGATACTGTAGTTAAGTGCCATAATAAAAAATAGAATTTAAGTGAAACAATCCAACTTGGGCGGGGGTACCTTCCCGCTTGCGTTGATGCAAAGATACGACGGCCGGCGACGGCCATTAGGAACGGCGGGGAAAGGGCAGGAGAGGAAATGAAATAAAGTGAGCAAAACAGAAGCGGGAAGCGTAGGATATGTCCGAAGTTTTTTGTATCTTTATAGCCTATTAATCAACCGGATGGAAGTTATGAAGAACGACTTTGTGGACAAAGACCTTTTGCAGGAGGACGCTTGGCCGGTGCGCCCCTATTCCAAGCACGAACTGGCCACGGCCTATGCCCCCGACATCGCGCCCACCTCGGCGCTGAACCGCTTGGCGCAATGGATACGCCTGAACCGCCCGCTCTGCGATGCCCTGGGCGAGACCGGTTATTCTGTCAGGCAGCACGTGTTTACTTCGCGGCAAGTGGAGTTGATTTTCAGGCATCTTGGGAAGCCGTGAAATGCTTCGCGGAACGAGGGCTTGCGATGCGCGGATCGAGGTCCGGCGGTCGGCGCATCGAAAGGCGACGGTCCGTGGAGGCTGTCCGGGGGGCTGTCGGGCCTTGAACGCCCTTGGACGATTCCCGGCATGGCAGCTTGACGAGTTGACAAGTTGGTCAAGTTTGCTATTAGAGGGATGGGAAATGAAAAAACAAGAAATAATGCCGATTCCGGATCCGCATTATTTCTTGTAGTAATTATATAGCCCTAAGCACGGGTTTGTCTATCTTGTCAACTTGTCCACTCGTCAATCCGCGTCCGGGTCGAAGGTGAAGTTGGCGGCCGACTGGCGGTTTTGGGCAATGTCTTCGCCGGAGTATTGGACAACCCGGTAGCCGCGTTGCCCGCCATAGCGGATGGACTTGAAGCCCAGTTGCTTCATCAGCAAGCCCACTTTCTGCGGGCTGAGCGGCTGGCGGATGCAGCTGTTGATTTCGCGCAGCACGTAGGCGGTGGTGACGAATATTCCTTTTTCGCCCGGCAGGGTGGGGCGGAAGTGGCTCAGGATGAGTTCCCGCTCCAGGTTGGGCGCCTCGAATTCCAGGTTGTGGCGGTTCAGCGTGTCGATGTCTTCGGCGTCGAACCAATAATGGAAGCCGTTCTTCCAAAGGTGCATGGCCTGCGCATAGACGCCTTCGTAGTCTATGGGATGCTCCTGCGGGGGGAGGATGCTTTCCACCTCGAAGGGCAGCCAGCGGCGGTTGCCGCTGGGGTCGTTGAGGAAGTGGGGGTTGTTGCCTGTGGCGCAGAAGCTGGCGATGTGCGGCCGGTGCTCTTTGTTGCGTCCGTAGGCGGGTCGTTCGTTGACGCTTTTCAGCGTCACCATGGCTTTCAGCTGGTTCAGCGCGGCGGGGCTCATCTCGTCAATTTCTTCCAGGCAGATCAGCATGAACTCGGTCAGGCTGAAGAGGTCGTCTTTGGAGCAGTAGGCATTGCTCACCTTGGTGTGGAAGTAGCGGCGGAGCGGCGGGGGCAGCAGGTAGTTGAACCACGTGGTCTTGTAGCTGCCTTGCGCGCCGATGAGCACCAGGATTTCGTGGTTGACGGTGGGCGCGCCAAACAGCGGCGGCAACATGCCCACCAGCCATTTGCGGAAATATTCCGTAAATTGTTGCTGGTCTCCCTTGACCTTCACGGTGGCGGCCAGGCGCGCGATGTGGTCCGTCTCGCCGTCCCAGGGGGGCAGGTTCAGCAGATAGTCCTGCAAGGGGTTATAGGGCGGCACATACTCCGAATGCAGCAAGTTGTGTATGTCCGTGGCGTAGACGCGGCCCACTTCTTTGTTCATGCGGCGCCACAGGGTGTTTTCGTCGCGGTCGGTCAGCGGCCGGAAGCAGGCGCGCGAGGTGGCCGGGTCGTCCGTGGCGTAGGCAATCTCGCATTGGCCGGTGATGACGTTGTGGCGGAAGTCGGCTTGCGCTTGCAAGAAGTCTTCAATTTTCTCTATGCCGGCATATTGCTGCGGCCGTCCGGCGTTGTACCGTTGGGGCAACGCTCGGACGCCGTGTTCGTCCGTGTGCCGGTAGCACGAGGCCAGGATGCCCGCCACGTCGCCGTCGTAGTCCCTGAAGGCGTCGATGGCCCATTGGGTCGCTTCTTCTTGCGGCACGCCGTATTCGTTGAGCAGGTAGCCCATCCGCATGATGTATTGGTTGCGGTGGTGGGGTTCGTAGACAATCTGTTCTGTTTCCAGCAAGTCCTTGGCGGCGCTGACGGCCTTCTTCAGCAGACGGTTGCCGGCGCGTTGGGCGGGTTCCTTCTTTTCCGTTTGGGGCTGGATGACGAACGGTTGCGCTTTGGGGTTGAAATACACGCCGGGGTCGTAGGCCAGCCCGCTCAGGCGGGTCGCATTCTTGCATTGCAAGTCGCAGGGGCAGTCCAGCAGCGCGGCGTAGTATTGGTTGGCTTGCTCGAAGGCTTGGCCATACAGTTTCAGGTTGCGATGGTTGTCGTCCGTCAGCCCTTCGATGCGGAAGAACACGTGCAGTCCGTACCCGCCGATGGTGGTGTATGCCAGCAAGGTATGCGGGTCGTCCAGGGCGCGGCGGCGGATTTCTTCCATCCGTTCCGGGTCGATGTGGTCAATGTCCACCATGCCCAGTCCCGTCCAGCCGCAGATGTGCTTCTGCTGCCTGCCGTTTTCAAATCTCACGGCCACGGCAAAGCAAGGGCACGAGGACTTCTCGCGCCGGGCGGCAGTGGGGTTGCCCAGCGAGAGGAAATACCTGTGTTTCTCGGTATGGTCGCGCAGCGACGGCGATTCGCGGATCTGTTGGATTATTTCTTCTAATGAAATTATTGTAGGACGGGTGTCCGAATAGCCTCGGAAGAGGCTGAAAATTTTGTTTTTCATTGGAATATAAAAGTTTAAAAATACATGGTAAAAGTACGGATTGTTTTCAATTCGGCAAAAAAACGTTACTGACATGCGGGTAACGAAATAATACATATTTTTCAACTATTAACAGATAGAAACAATGGAAGAAACAAGAATGCAGATTGCTGCGGAGGAAAAAGAAGTGTCGAAACCGGCTCCTTATCAGTTGTTGGGGGCTTTTCTGGATGCCCAGCGGCAGAAGTGCCGGTTGGAGCGCAAGAAGCTCAGCATACGCCGGCTGGTGGCTCTGGCCGGCATGAGCAACAGCACGTATGCGAAAGTAAAAGGGGCTTTAGCCTGAAGATGGCGGATTACTACCGCGTGTACCGCGTCTTGCGCCAAACCCTGCCCACGGACCGGGAGCGCGATTGGCTGGAACGGGAGTACATGCGGTGGCAGGAGGAAGACTTCTTGCGCACGGAGCGCGTTTTTTGAATGATAATTTAGTTGACGAGTTGACAAGTTAACAAGACTACGAGGACAGGGCTTATCACTTGTAAATCTGTTTGCTAACAGGCCTTGTTGCCTCGTTAACTCGTCCCCTTGAATGATAATTCAGCGGTTAAATGATAATTTAGTTGACAAGTTAACAAGACTACGAGGACAGGGCTTATCACTTGTAAATCTGTTTACTAACAG
>CALUOW010000152.1 GCA_944322365.1 uncultured Bacteroides sp. | reverse complement strand
GTGCCTTCCCACAGCATCCGGCGTTGCTCGTCGGTCAGTTCGTAGTAGGGGGTGAAGATGGGGAAGCCCGCCTTCTCCGCCCCCCGGATGACCATCTCACGCCACTCGCCCATCTTCTCGCCCCGCCAGCAGACGACGGCCCCATCGTATACGGACAGGGCGCGGTTGGGCACCACCAGATGCTCGTCGATGCCGACGACGCGCCCGAAGCCTTCGCACACGGGGCAGGCGCCGATGGGGGAGTTGAAGGAGAACATCTGGTCGGTAGGCTCTTCGAAGGTGATGCCGTCTGCTTCGAACTTGGTGCTGAAGCGGAAGAGGCTCGTGCTGCCGTCTGCCTGCCAGAAGCGCAGGAGGCATGCCCCGTCGCCCTCGTACATGGCTGTTTCGGCGGAGTCGGTCAGACGGCTCATGGCATCCTTTTCGTGCGAGGCGGTCATGCGGTCAATCAGGAGGAAGACGGTATCTCCGTCTTGGGGCGTGTATTCGTCGATGCGGGTCATCTGCCCGTTCACTTCCAGGCGGGTGAAGCCCTCCTTCTGGTAGGTGTCCAGTTGCTGGGCGAGGGGGCGGCCTTCGCGCAGGACGATGGGGGCCAGGACGGTGTAGCGCGTGCCTTCGGGGTGCTCCAACATGCAGTTCACGATGTCTTCGGGCGTATGCTTCTTCACCTCCCGTCCGCTCACGGGGCTGAAGGTGTGGCCCACACGGGCATAGAGCAGGCGGAGGTATTCGTAAATCTCGGTGGAGGTGCCCACGGTGGAGCGCGGGTTGCGGCTGTTCACCTTCTGTTCGATGGCGATGGCGGGCGGTATGCCCTTGATGTAGTCGCACTCCGGCTTGCTCATGCGTCCCAGGAACTGCCGGGCATAGCTGCTGAGGCTCTCCACGTAGCGGCGTTGTCCCTCGGCATAGAGCGTGTCGAAGGCCAGCGACGACTTGCCCGAGCCGCTGAGTCCGGTGATGACCACCAGCTTGTTGCGGGGTATCTCCACGTCGATGTTCTTCAGGTTGTTGACGCGGGCACCTTTTATGAGGATGGAGTTGGATTCTGACATATCTCTATAGGTTATAGCTTCACTTTCTTCGACACCGACTTCGACTCATTCCACATCCTGTCCAATGCGGTCACCACATAGCGGTACTTTGTCTTCCCGTCCTTGTAGGGCAGTTTGTAGAAAGGAGTGTTGGTGATGGCCACGATATGGCTGGGGTCGTCCAAATCCACGTCTTCCTTGTTGGCAAAGCGGTAGACCACGTAGCGCACGGCGCGTTGCATCTCGTGGCGATACTTAGGCTCTGTCCAGAAGAGGATGTAGCCGTCTTCCGTCCATACGGGTTTCACTTTGCGCACCTTCTTGGGAGCCTCGTTGTCCATGAAGTCGAAGACGGGGACGAGGGAGGGATACTTGTGGTATTCTTGCACCAGCGCGTTGCGGTAGTTGCCTTTGTTTTCCACCACTGCTCCGGCATACCATTGGCAACTGCCTTGGATGGATTGAAACATGCGTTGCAGGGCCATCTTGCGGGGCAATTGGTTGATGTTGGGGTTCTCCGGGTCGGCATGGCTGACGGTGTTCTCTACGGATTGGCCGATGAAGAGGGGGCGGTTTTCCGAGTGCAAGGCCCACCAGCGCACCAGCGTCTCATAGTCGGCTGCCGGGTGTCCTATTTCCCAATAGATTTGCGGGATGTTATAGTCAATCCATCCCTCGCGCGCCCAGAGGAGAACGTCTGCATAGAGGTCGTCGTAATTCTGGAGTCCCTTGGTGCGGCTTCCCAGCGGGTCGCTGCTTTGGTTGCGGTAGATGCCGAAGGGCGACACGCCGAACTTCACCCACGGTTTGGCCTCGCGGATGGTGGCGTGCAATTCGCGTATCAGCAGGTTGACGTTATTGCGCCGCCAATCGGCCTTGTTGGTGAAGTTCCCCCGGTAGCGGGCAAAGGAAGCGTCGTCGTCAAATTCCAGCCCTGCCTTGGGGTAGGGGTAGAAATAGTCGTCCAGGTGGATGCCGTCCACGTCGTAGCGCGTCACGATGTCCGCCACCACCAGGCAGATGTGCCTCCGGCTTTCGGGCAGGGCGGGGTCGAAGAAGAGCTGGTTGCCGTAGGCGACGAACCATTCGGGGTGTATATTATAAATATGGTTGGGCGCCAGCCGGCTTTGGGCGGAGTTCCTTGCCCGGTAGGGGTTCACCCAAGCGTGAAGCTCCATGCCGCGCTTGTGGCATTCGTCAATCATGAATTGCAGGGGATCCCAGTAGGGGTCGGGCGCTTGGCCTTGCACGCCGGTCAGGTAGCGGCTCCACGGCTCCAGGCGCGAGGCGTAGAGGGCGTCGGCTTCGGGCCGCACTTGGAAGATGATGGCATTGATGCCCGCCCCTTGCAGGGAGTTGAGTTGGCGGACAAGGTTTTGTTTCATTTCGTCCGTCGGCATCCCCTTGAATTGCCCGTTGACGGTTTGAATCCAGGCAGCGCGGAACTCGCGTTTGGGATAGCGGTTGGACATCGCGTTGGTTTGTGCCCACAGGGCGAGGGGTAAGAGCGCCCACAAGCAGCAGAGTGACAGATGCTTCAGTTTCATATCCAAAGTTTTATTGCTTCGTTTGACCATATATAAATAGGTGTGGGCCGAATCCTTGGCTTCTCCCACATAGCGGCAAAGGTAATACAAAAAAATGAGATACCACCCTAAACTGCACCACGAATCCGGGGAAAGCGCTTCTAATTTCTCCGGAAAGTCCCCGGAAAAACCGCCGAGATGCGGGGAAAAAACTGCCAATCCCGTAGAAAAAGTTTAAACTTAGGTTGCGTTTATAAAAACTTAGGTTGCGTTTATATAAACGTACGGTGCGTTTTTATAAACTTAGGCTGCGTTTAAACTTTATCCAAGACTTTGCCGGTTTTTCTAGCTGGTTTCAGAGTCTTTTCCGGCCGGCTTGGGAGTTTTTCCCGCCTGCTAGCCTTGGCGGCTCCATCGGCCATGCCCGGCCAAGGTTGGGCGGAAGCTGCGCCTGTGTTTAGGGAAGTCTTGGCATTCGTTTAGCATAATTAACTTTAGCACCTCAAAAATAACCCGCTTCGCGGAGATGCGATTAAAAGGATATTAATTAATTTTGCCGCATAAAACATAAAATAACCTCATCTATATGCTGACACAAATTATCAATGCCCGTATCCTGACGCCCCAAGGATGGCTGAAGGATGGATCGGTGCTCATCAGTGACAACAAAATTTTGGAAGTGACCAATTGCGACCTGCCCATCGTAGGCGCCACGCTGATTGACGCCAAAGGGACTTATATTGTCCCCGGCGGCGTGGAAATCCACGTTCATGGCGGTGGTGGGCGCGACTTCATGGAGGGAAGCGAAGACGCTTTCCGGGCAGCCGTCAAGGCGCACATGCAACACGGCACGACTAGTATTTTCCCCACGCTCTCCTCGTCCACCATACCCATGATAAGGGCTGCGGCGGCCACTACCGAGAAGTTGATGGCCGAACCCGATTCGCCCGTATTGGGACTTCACCTGGAGGGCCACTACTTCAACATGAAGATGGCCGGCGGGCAAATGCCGGAAAACATCAAAGATCCCGACCCTGAGGAATACATCCCCTTGCTGGAAGAGACCCATTGCATCAAGCGTTGGGATGCCGCCCCCGAACTTCCGGGCGCCATGCAGTTTGGCAAATATATCACGTCGAAAGGCGTATTGGCCGCCGTCGGGCATACGCAAGCCGAGTTTGAAGACATCTACCTGGCCCACGAGGCTGGCTACAAGCACGCCACGCACTTCTATAACGCCATGCCCGGTTTCCACAAACGCAGCGGATACAAGTACGAAGGCACGGTGGAGAGCATCTACCTGATGGACGACATGACCGTAGAGGTAGTGGCCGACGGCATTCATGTGCCCCCCACCATCCTCCGCTTGGTATATAAGATTAAAGGCGTGGAGAAGACAGCCCTCATCACCGACGCCCTGGCTTGCGCCGCCAGCGACAGCCAAGAAGCCTTCGACCCGCGTGTCATCATCGAAGACGGCGTGTGCAAGTTGGCCGACCGTTCGGCTTTGGCCGGAAGCATCGCCACGATGGACAGGCTGATCCGCACCATGGTGCAGAAGGCGGAAATCCCCTTGGAAGACGCCATACGCATGGCTTCGGAAACGCCGGCGCGCATCATGGGCGTGGCCGACCGCAAGGGCACGCTCGAAAAGGGCAAGGATGCCGACATCCTTTCGCTGGACGACGACTTGAATGTCCGCGCCGTATGGGCCATGGGCAAGATCGTTGAAGGCACCAATACGTT
>CALUOW010000151.1 GCA_944322365.1 uncultured Bacteroides sp. | reverse complement strand
TATTTGTTCGTTCCTAAGGAGACGAACTTGGAACGAACATGGAACGAACTTGGAACGAACATGGTCTGTGCCGCTTTTTTGTGGGGGGCAATCGAGAAAGAGAGGTAACTTTTGCTTACACGGCAAGAGGCCTCTGCTTGGGACAGGAGCTGCTGGCGTTTCTCCTCCTTTTGGCTTTTTGACGGAAAGGGGTTACCTTTGCACCGTCTTTATCGGATGAAAAAAAAGAGATTGCTATGAGAAATAATGTATGGGACAAGCTGAAGGGGCATCCGCACCTGGCGCAGGGGACAGCCTACGCGATATTGTTCACCATGGGCGCCTGCCACCTGCTGAACGACATGATTCAGTCGGTCATCCCCGCTCTGTATCCGTTGCTGAAAGATTCGTTCGGCTTCACCTTCGCGCAGATTGGCGTCATTACGCTGGTTTTCCAGTTGACTTCTTCCATTTTCCAGCCGTTTATCGGGCTGTATGCCGACCGTCATCCGCAGCCCTATTCCCTCTCGTTGGGGATGTGCTTCACGTTGTCCGGATTGTTGGCATTGGCTTTTGCCACTAATTTCCTGCTGATTCTCCTGTCCGTGGCGCTGATTGGTTGCGGCTCGTCGGTGTTTCATCCCGAGGCGTCGCGCGTGGCGCAGATGGCTTCGGGCGGGCGGAAGAGCTTGGCGCAATCCATCTTCCAGGTGGGCGGCAACGGGGGCAGCGCCATCGGCCCGCTGCTGGCGGCGTTGATTGTCATTCCTTACGGGCAACATGCCGTGGGATGGTTTGCGTTGGCGGCTTTGCTCGCCTCGTTCCTGTTGGCGCGGGTGGGCTATTGGTATAGCCTGACGTTGCGTGCCATGGGGAGGACAAGGCATCGCCTGGGCGAGACCGTGGCGGGGGCTTTGCCTAGGCGTGTGGTGCGCATGTCGCTGGGCATCCTGGTGCTGATGATTTTTTCGAAATACTTCTTCAACGCCTGCATGACGAGCTACTTCACCTTCTACCTGATGGAGAAGTTCGGCCTGACGGTGCAGCAATCGCAGTATTGCCTCTTTGCCTACCTGGCGGCCTTTGCCATCGGCACGTTGGCGGGCGGTTTCCTGGGCGACCGCTACGGGCGGAAGTACGTCATCCTTTTCTCCATCCTGGGCGCGGCTCCTTTCACGTTGGCCATGCCCTACCTGGGTTTGGGCGGGACGTTGACGATGGCCGTCATTACGGGCTTGGTCATCGCCTCGGCCTTCTCCGCCATCGTGGTGTATGCCACGGATTTGATGCCGGACAAGGTGGGGATGATAGCCGGCATCTTCTTCGGCCTGATGTTTGGCTTGGGCGGCATAGGTTCGGCTTTCTTTGGCTGGTTGGCGGACGTGACGAGCATCGAGTTCATCTTCCGCGTCAGCACGTGGTTGCCGCTGATGGGCGTGGTGGCGGTGTTCCTGCCGGATGTAAGGCCGGGAAAAGCGAAAGTCGGTTAATAGACTGGGGGATATGGGTTGATTTTCGGAAAAATGTGTATCTTTGCGGAAACCATTGATGCCGACGATTATGAAACCTATTATCCGACGTTATCCGATAGGGATGCAGACTTTCGAGAAATTGCGACAGGAAGACTTCCTGTATATTGATAAGACGGAATATGTGTACCGCATGACACATGCTGATGCACAATACGTTTTTTTGAGCCGTCCGCGGCGTTTTGGCAAATCCTTATTGACCAGTACGTTGCACAGTTACTTTGAAGGGCGGAAAGACCTCTTCAACGGTTTGGCCATCGAACAGCTGGAGACGGAGTGGACGGCTTATCCCGTGCTTCATTTCGACATGAGCATGGCCAAGCACATGGGACAGGAACAGCTGGTGCGCCACTTGGCCTTCCAACTGCAGGGACAAGAACAGAAGTTCGGCCTTACGGTTGCCGGCTTGCAGGATGCCAACGACCGGCTGACTAATCTCATCAAACACGCCTACGAGCAGACGGGTCGCCAGGTGGTTGTCCTCATTGACGAGTATGACGCTCCGCTGTTGGACGTGATGCACGAGGAGGAGAACTTGCCCCGCTTGCGCAACGTGATGCGCAACTTCTACAGCCCGCTGAAGGCGTGCGACCCTTACCTGCGTTTCGTCTTTCTGACCGGTATCACCAAGTTCTCCCAGCTGAGCATCTTCAGCGAGTTGAACAACATCAAGAACATCAGCATGGACGAAGCGTATGCGGCCATTTGTGGCATTACGGAGGAGGAGATGCGGGAGCAGATGTCGGCGGACATTGATGCCTTGGCTGTCCGGATGAAACTTGACCGAGAGGATGTTTTCGCCAAACTGAAAGAGAACTATGATGGGTATCATTTCACCTGGCCTTCGCCGGACGTATACAATCCGTTCAGCTTGTTGAATGCTTTTTCCGATGGCAAGCTGAATTCCTATTGGTTCGGCAGCGGCACGCCAACCTATCTGATAGAGATGCTTCGCAAGTTCGGCATGACGGTCACGCAGTTGGGCGGCGCGATGGAGGCGGAGCGTGAGGATTTTGACGCGCCTGCGGAGCGGTTAACCACCATCATCCCGTTGCTCTATCAAAGTGGGTATTATACCATCAAGTATGGCGACGAACTGTTTGGCACCTACACGTTGGGCATTCCCAATCGCGAGGTTCGTCTGGGCTTGATGCGTAGCTTGTCTCCTTATTATCTGACGCCTGATACGCAACCCACCAGTGCTGCCTTGGTTGGCATGGCGCGTGCCTTGTATCGCGACGACATGGATGGCACGTTGCACCTGCTGCAACAGTTTCTTTCCACCATTCCTTATTGCGACCACACGGACTATGAGGGGCATTACCAGCAGGTGTTCTACATCATCTTCAGCCTGTTGGGAACCTGGGTGGATGTAGAGATTCGCACACCTCGTGGACGGATGGATGTGGTGATGCGTACACACTCTACCTTGTATATCATAGAGTTGAAGTTAGGTAAGGACGCGGACGAGGCCATGCGTCAGATAGATTTGAAGAACTATCCGGAGCGGTTTGCACGCTGCGGTTTGCCGGTAGTGAAGGTTGGCATCAACTTCGACCGCGACACCCGTACGTTGGGTGGTTGGAAAATCGATTGAACAGGCTTGCCTGTTTGCGTGGCGCATTTGTTATAGTAAAAAATCAATCCGATAAATTATCATTTAATTTTAAACACTTACTTATTATGGATATGTCGTACATTAAGAAGAGAAGTCCTTTGGGCTACGTGCTTTTAGCAGCTATTGCATTAAGTAGTTGTCAAGGGAAAGCGGAGAATGGTAAATCTGCGGAGGCGCATAAGGCTGTTGTAGAACAGGTTGAAGATACGTCTTGATTGGCTCAGGCTGCCACAGTTTCTGTCACTGCTGACACGGGAGCAGGCGAGGTGGATACCTTGAAGGTGTATAATCTTTCGGAAGTGGATACTCCTCCGCTGATGAGCAATGCAGAATTGTCGAAGCAGGTAAGTCAGCACGTAAAATATCCGGATATGGAACCGATTAACGGCAGGGGCACGGCCATCTTGACGGTGGAACGTGATGGCACTGTATCGGCCGTGGAAATAACACAAAGCATACATCCTTTGCTTGATAAGGAATATGAGCGCGTTGGCTTATTGCTGACTGAGTTTAATCTTTAAACTTAACTAACAAATCAAATTTAGTTTATACGATAAATAGGAATTTAGAAGTTAAGAAGTTATCACTCCGCTTCGCTCCGTTAGGAGTTAAGTCAATAGTGAGTTAATCAGCCGCATACACAGAGGTATCGGCTTAACTCCTTAACTCCTTAACTTCTTAACTCCTTTAACTCCTCAAAAATAAATTATCATTGAGAAATGCACAAATTCATCCCGCACAAGGTATATAAGGGGAAAGAGGCAGAGTACTTCGAACTCTATATAAAAAAGTTCATCGCATGCGGAAAGAATCTCTATCTTTAGGCTGAAGATGTAGAAATCTAGCTTAAAGATGTGCATCTTTACCCTAAAGATGCACATCTTCAGTCTGAAGATATAGTTCTTTCCACGGAGTTTCCGGTTTTTTCCCGCCGACTTTCCGAGTTTTCTTCTCGGCTAACGAGATTTTTCCCTTATTCTCTCATTATAAATGATTAATCCTTCGTTTGCACAGTTTTTACATAATAAAAATGAGGGGTGTGTTGGATTTATTGCTATTACTTGTAGCTGATTTCGGTTTGGACACCATCTATGCTGTCAAAGACAAACAGTGGGCACCCATTGCGGTTAAAGTCAATCGTCTTACTCCCCAAAACAGTGTCATCATGACGGAAGTGTGTATGCGGACCGATAATTATCTGTTGCTGGCTACAAATGATAAAGGATTGATGACGAAAGTTCCCCGATA
>CALUOW010000150.1 GCA_944322365.1 uncultured Bacteroides sp. | reverse complement strand
ACTCATTGATAAGCGCCTTATACGCCTCGGCATCCAGCAGGGTGCTGAAGTCGGCATCGGCGGCGGGACGCATCTTGATGAGCCATCCTTCGCCATAGGGATCCTGATTCACCAGTTCGGGCTGGTCGGCCAAGGCAGCATTCTGCTCCAGCACTTCGCCGGCAACGGGGATAAAGAGGTCCGAGATGGTCTTCACCACCTCGATGGTGCCAAAGGCTTCGCCGGCTTCCAGCGTCTCGCCTTCCGTCTGGATGTCCACAAACACGATGTCGCCCAGTTGCTGCTGCGCGTAGTCGGTGATACCTACATAAGCAATGTCGCCTTCCTGGCGGATCCACTCATGTTCCTTGGTGTACTTTAAGTTGGTAGGATAATTCATAATCGTTTGTTTTTAATGGGTTATTGAATGAAAGAATATCTTTGTCATAACGCTATAGAAGGGGTCGATGACCAATACCGAACAGAGCAGCCCCACCGCGAAGCCGCCCAGCACCTCGCCCAACGTGTGGTGGCGCAAGATGATGCGCGCGCTGCCCAACATGCCTGAAACGAGAATGAAGATGCAAAGCCACCAGACGGGGTTGTAGTTGAACAGCGAACAAAACACCGTCACCCCGCCTATCACCGCCCCGGCGCCCGCCATGTGCTCGCTGAGTTTCCAACGCAGGTTCAGCACCACGCAGACAACCATAATGACCAGCGCGGCCCAGATGATATTGACCATGTACCAAGGCATATTCAGCCGGTACATCATCGCCAACCCGAAGGCATAGGAGACAATGGTCAGCAAGAAGGGCACGTAGCGCCGCCGCCGCTCCAGCAGGTCGCGCCGCTTGAAGCCGTTCATTTTGCGGAAAAGGAAGATGGTCAGCGTGGGCAGGAAGATGGTGAAGCAATAGACCACGCCCAGCACCACCAACTTGTAGGGCAAGGGCATCATCCGCAGGTAGGAGAAGAGGAACAGCGCCAAAAAGGCCAAGAACGGGATGGAGAACGGCGTGAACACCGCCGATACTATCCGTGCTGCCCTGATCAATCCTTTTTCGTCTGTCGATTCCATCTGGTAGTTCCTTAGTTTTATCTCCGCAGCCGCGCCACGGGGATGTTCATTTGCTGCCGATACTTCGCCACCGTGCGGCGCGCTATCGGATAGCCTTTTTCCTTTAATATCTCGGTCAGTTCGTCGTCGGTGTAGGGTTTCGTCTTGTCCTCGCCGTCGATGCACTCTTTAAGAATCTTGCGA
Organism: uncultured Bacteroides sp.; assembly: GCA_944322365.1. GTDB lineage: Bacteria > Bacteroidota > Bacteroidia > Bacteroidales > Bacteroidaceae > Bacteroides. The sequence goes on along the minus strand of CALUOW010000150.1, from coordinate 3,144 downwards.
ATCTCGCGGACGGACATTTCCTCGCCGTCTTCGGTGACGTAGCCGTCGCTGAAGAAGAACTTCAACGGGTAGATGCCGAAGTTGGTCTGCACGTACTTGCTGTTGCTGACGCGCGACACGGTCGATATGTCCAATCCCGTACGTTCGGCCACGTCCTTCAGGATCATGGGCCGCAGCAGCGACTCGTCGCCCTCCTGGAAGAAGGGGCGTTGCAGGTCGATGATGGCCTGCATGGTTTTCATCAACGTATTCTGCCGTTGCTTCACGGCGTCGATGAAGCCCTGGGCGGCATCCATCTTCTGCTTGAGGAAGAGCATCGCCTCGCGCGACTCTTTCGTCTGGTTGGCCTTGTTCTTGGTGTGCTCCTCCAGCATCTCGGCAAAGTCGCGGCTCATGCGCAGTTCGGGCACGTTGCGGTTGTTCAGCGACAAGCTGATGGTGCCGTCGTCCGCCGTCTCGACAAGGAAGTCGGGGACAATCTGCTGCATGTTCTTTCCGATGGCCTCGCCCATCGACGCGCCGGGGCGCGGGTTGAGGCGGCATATCTCGCGGATGGCGCGCTCTGACGTATCCTTGTCGATGTCCAGCTTCTGCTGTATCTTGTCCCAATGCTTGCGGGTGAAGTCGTCGTAGCACTCCGCCACGATGCGTTCTTCCACGCGCAACAGCGGGTCGGCGGCCGGACGGCGTTGCCGCATCTTGCGCCGAATCTGGATGAGGAGGCACTCTTGGAGGCTGCGCGCGCCCAATCCGGGCGGGTCGAAGTCTTGGATGATTTTCAGGACTTCCTCCAACTCCTGTACGTTGGTCTCCACGCCGGCATAGATGGCCAACTCGTCGCTGATGCTGTCCAGCGACTTGCGCAACAGTCCGTCGTCGTCCAACGACCCGATGAGGTATTCCGCCAGCTCGCGTTGGTGGTGCGTCAGGTTTTGTTCGCCCAATTGCTCTTTCAGAGTCTCGTAGAACGACGTCGCGTCCGAGAAGGGGATTTCCTCGGCTTTCTCGTCGCGGCTGCGGTTGTTCTCTTGCAGCTTATAGTCGGGGATGTCGTCTTCGCTCAAGTAGTCGCTCAACGAATCATAGTCCGTGTCGCCCCCGTCTTCGGGGCTTTCGTTGCCCGCTTCGGGCGCGTCGGCATAGTCGTCGGCAGGCGTGTCCTCCTTGCCCTCTTCCAGGGCGGGATTCTCCAACAACTCGGCGCGCACGCGGTCTTCCATCTCCACGGCAGGCAATTCTAGCAGTTTGACCACCAGAATCTGCTGCGGCGAGAGCGTTTGCACCTGTTGCTGCGCCTGCGTCTGTACTTGTCGGGAACCTTGTGCCATTGTCATCTTCTTCACTGTTGCGGGCACAAATGTAGTGAATTGTTCGCGAAAGCAAAACTTTGCGGGCCGATATTTCAAGCGCAAGCCCATTTTTGCCTCAGCCCAACACGGCAGGAAGCAGCCGGAAAATCCTGCCAAGTCCACGGAAAAAACCGCCAATATACTAGAAAAAGTTCAAACGCAGCCTAAGTTTATAAAAACGCACCGTACGTTTATATAAACGCAACCTAAGTTTTTATAAACGCAGCCTAAGTTTAAACTTTATCCAAAGGATTGGCGATTTTTTCAGCAGGCTTTGCAGGTTTTTGTCCGTGGATTGAGCGTTTTTTCCAGATTTCTTCTTACCTTTGGGAAGATAAAACGGAAAGCGGAAGACACATCGCCCGCCCCGTCTTTATGAAACCATTGGAAAGTGACACCTTATACTTTAAAATAGAGAAGATTATGTTTGCTAAAGAAACTTACGTGCAGCGCCGCGCCGCGCTGAAGAAAGCCGTCGGGCAGGGACTGCTGCTCTTCCTGGGCAACGACGAACAGGGATTGAACTACGAGGACAACACCTTCCGCTACCGCCAGGATTCCTCTTTCCTTTATTACTTCGGCCTGTCCTTTGCGGGGCTGAATGCCGTCATCGACATCGACGAGGACCGCGAAATCATCTTCGGCGACGAACTCAGCATCGACTACATCGTCTGGATGGGTACGCAACCCACGCTGCACGAGAAGGCCGCCGCCGTGGGCATCAGCGAGACCTTGCCCTCTGACCAACTGGCCCAATACCTGCATCATGCCGTCCAACAAGGGCGCACCATCCACTACTTGCCTCCCTACCGCGCCGAACACCGGCTGAAGCTGATGGACTGGCTGGGACTGCCTCCTGCCCGCCAAGAGGGCTCCATCCCCTTCATCCGCGCCGTGGTGAAGCAGCGCAACATCAAGACGGCCGAAGAGATTGCCGAAATAGAGCGTGCCTGCGACATCACCGCCGACATGCACATTGCCGCCACGCGCTTCATCCGTCCGGGCATGTACGAGTATGAGGTAGTGGCCGAAATGAACCACGTGGCCGAAAGCCACAACTGCGAACTGTCCTTCGCCACCATCGCCACCATCAACGGGCAAACCTTGCACAACCACTACCACGGCAACCGCATCGAGGAAGGCCAACTATTCTTGATAGACGCCGGCGCCGAACTGCCTTCGGGCTACTGCGGCGACATGTCGTCCACCATCCCCGTCTCGAAAACCTTCACCCCGCGCCAACGCGCCGTCTACGAAATCCAAAACGCCATGCACCTGGAGAGCGTCAAGGCCCTGCGCCCCGGCATCCCCTACATGGACGTCTACGACCTCTCCGCCCGCGTCATGGTAGAGGGACTGAAAGAACTAGGACTGATGAAAGGCAACGCCGAAGACGCCGTCCGCGAAGGCGCGCACGCCCTGTTCTATCCCCACGGACTCGGCCACATGATGGGCCTGGACGTGCACGACATGGAAAACCTGGGCGAAACGTGGGTAGGATACGACGGACAGCCCAAGAGCACGCAGTTCGGCCGCAAGAGCCAACGACTCGCCATCCCGCTCCAGCCGGGATTTGTGCATACCGTAGAGCCGGGCATCTATTTCATCCCCGAACTCATCGACCTGTGGCGCGGACAAGGCAAGTTCGCGGACTTCATCAATTATGATAAGGTGGAAGAATACCGCCACTTCGGCGGCATCCGCAACGAGGAGGACTACCTTATCACCGAGACCGGCGCCCGCCGCCTGGGCAAGAAGATTCCCCTGACGCCGGACGAAGTGGAGGCGTTGCGAT
>CALUOW010000149.1 GCA_944322365.1 uncultured Bacteroides sp. | reverse complement strand
GACATCGAAGTGCATCTGCTGACGGGCGACAATGAAGCCACCGCCCAGGCCATCGCCCGGCAGGCAGGCATCGCGAAATACAAGGCGGGCGTATTGCCCCAGGACAAAGCCGCCTACATCCGGCAGTTGCAACAAACGGGCAAAGTGGTGGCTATGGTGGGCGATGGCATCAACGACAGTGCCGCCCTGGCGCAAGCCGACCTCAGCATCGCCATGGGCAGCGGCAGCGACATTGCCATGGACGTGGCAAAGATGACGCTCATCTCCTCCGACCTGCGCAAGATACCCGAAGCCCTGCGCCTCTCCCGCCTGACGGTGCGCACCATCCGGCAAAACCTCTTCTGGGCCTTCATCTACAACACGATAGGCGTGCCCATCGCCGCCGGCGTGCTCTATCCCGTCTGCGGCTTCCTGCTCAACCCGATGATTGGCGGGGCGGCCATGGCGTTCAGCAGCGTCAGCGTGGTGACGAACAGCCTAAGGTTACGGAGGAAGAAGCTCTCTGATAATGAAGAATTAAGAATGAAGAACGAAGAATTTACAGATAAAGAGGAAGAAAAGACAATGGAAAAGCAATTCAAAGTAAGCGGTATGATGTGCAACCACTGCCGCATGCACGTAGAGAAAGCATTGAACAAACTGGAAGGCGTCAGCGCCACCGTCACCCTCGACCCGCCCGTGGCCACGGTGAAGTTCACAGGCAAGGAGTATTCGCTGGAGGAACTGCAACGGCAGGTGACGGAAGAGGCGGGGGAATATGGGCTGAGCGAGTAAAAGCAAGTAATAGTGCGGATTTCGAGAACAATGTTTTGGAAATCCGCACTTTATATTTTACCTTTGTCCCGTTAAAAAAGTTAATAGTATGGAACAGCCCTTACAATCACAAGAGAAGAAGATCCCGCTGACCAAAGAAGAATTCTGGCGACGGCTGAGGGAGCATAAGCGGAAGAAGGAAGAACTCATACAAAAAATGGAAGAGTACCTGAGGACCGAATACAAAAAACGTACAGGCCAAGAACCGGAATCTATAGAAGTATGGTAACGATTAACTTGGAACGCGCAAATGCGGTTGCCGACTACACGATGAAACCGGCACCGTATGCAAAACTGTCATACATGCTCACCACGGATTACGGTGTAAACTATACCATAAGCTTCATGCCAAGCGATCTAATGCCTGACACTGAAGCTTATGAATTTGCTATATCCAACACCAACCATCGTAAATCTCCCCGCGACCCCAAATTGCGGCAAACGATCCTTACCCTAATCTATGAGTTCTTCCGCAACCGGAGTGCCATTATGCTCTACCTTTGCGAGACGGGCGACAACCGGCAGAAACACCGCAGCCGTCTGTTCGAATCATGGTATCGGGCTTCGGGCCATCAGACGACATTCGCCTACTTTGCCGCCGAACTGCCCGATGAATACGGCATATCCAACTATGTAGCTCTTATCCTAAGACCCGACCATCCCCGCTTTGCCGCCATTGCCCAACAATTCAGCGACACCATCGAGCTGTTCCGCGAGAAGCCGGAATAGGAAACCTGCTCTTTTATACGCGAAATCCGCGTTTAAATCCGTATATTTGTCCCCGTAACCAGTAAAGAATGAAGTATGAACACCTTGAACCTGAATGCGGAACTCTTCCGCGAACTGAGCTACATAGCCGATGACGAAAACAGCATGAAGAAACTGCTGAAGTATGTCAAGAAACTGGCTGCGCAACTCTATGACCAATCCTCCGAGTCCGCCCCGTCTGTGGTGGCCGAAGATGCCGTGCCTTACCGCCCCAAGACCAAGGCCGAACTGATAGAAGACCTGAACGAGGTATGCGATGAAATCAAGCTGATACGAGCTGGAAAACTAAAAGGAAGACCTGCGGAGGAATTGCTCAATGAACTGTAAAACCATAACCTATCCGACCTTTGAACGGGAGTTGAAGAGGCTCGCGAAGAAATATCGCTCTATAAAAGCGGACTATAAAAAGTTATTAGAAGAACTACAGCAATCCCCTTTAGCAGGTGCCGACCTCGGCCGTGGCCTGCGCAAAGTCCGCATGTCCATTGCCGCCAAAGGAAAAGGCAAAAGCGGCGGCGCAAGGGTCATCACCCTGATATTGGCCTACTCCGAAGAGGAATCGGAAATAGGCCTGCTTTACATCTACGACAAATCGGAGCGAGAAACATTGACCGATGCCGAACTGACCGAACTGCTGCAACGCAACGGAATCATATAACCGTTCCCGTTGCTTCCCAAACCAACTTTATAAATATCATAACCATGCAACAAGAACAACCCTTCGACTACACCCGCGTCCCCCACGACTACGCCCACTGCTTCAACCACGACTGCCCCAGGCGCGACGAATGCCTGCGCCACCTCACGGGGCTGCACATACCGAAAGACGTCCCCCTCGTGCGCTGCGTCAGCCCGTCCGTATGGCCGACGGACGCCGACAAGTGCCCGCACTACCGCACCACGAAGAAGATAACGCTGGCCTGGGGCGCCTCGCACATGGCCGAAGAAGCCCCCTACAAGCAGGCCGTCTCCATCCGTCACGCCGTCCGCCGCCTCTGGCCCAAGACGACTTACTTCCGCATCAGCCACTACGAACGGCCCATCACGCCCGACATGCAACAGAAGATTGCCCGCATCTTCGCACGCTATGCCCCCGGCGTACAGCCCCGATATGACTATCTCACCGAAGAATACGACTTTTCATAACTGATTGTCATAGAGAGAAATAATGGTTCCAACTTTTTCCAAAGCCTGGAACCTTCGTATCCACTTGGTGGAACCATCGTATCCGCCCAATGGAACCGACGTATTCACCCAGTGGAACCAATGGTTCCAAAGCGTGGATACAACGGTTCCCCTCTTTGGATACCCAGACATCACCCCTTCTCCACAATATCCTTCCCGAACGGTGTCAGCGCCAACGCCGCCAGCTTGAAGTGCTGAAGCCCGAAAGGTATGCCGATGACGGTGATGCAAAGGATGGCCCCGAACACCAGGTGGGACAGCGCAATCCAGATGCCGCCCAGCAAAATCCACAACAGGTTCATCAGCACATACAGGCATCCGCCCGAACGAACGCCCGTGCGCACCTCCTTGCCGAACGGCCACAAGGCCAGTCCCGCCAGCTTCAGCGTCTGCATCCCGAAGGGTATCCCCACAATGGTCACCATCAGCAACAGGCTGGCCACCACATACTCCACGGCGGTAAAGATGCCGCCCAGCACCAGCCACAACACATTCATAAAACATCCCATACTGTCTTTCGTTTATTGATTTACGGTTACAAAGATAGTTCATCTGATTTAAATTGCTACCTTTGTCCGCACAACAATTAAAAGACGTATTATGGAAGCAACCCCCATCACCCCCCAAGCCGTCAAGGCCGAACTCCTCCGCCTGGCCGAGCAAGGCAACAAGCCTTTCACCGAAAGCCTCAATCCCGGCGTGCCGAACGTCCTCGGTATCCGCATCCCCCACCTGCGCGAGTTGGCAAAGAAGATTGCCAAAGGCGATTGGGAGACTTATCTTGCCACGGCGGACACGTATTATATGGAGGAACGGATGCTGCAAGGCATGGTGCTGGGCTGCATCCGCCCGGACAAGGATGTGGAAGTATATCTGGAGCGGGTGACCCGCTTCGTGCGCCTCATCAACAGCTGGTCGGTGTGCGACACGTTCAAGTTCGGCGGCGGGAAGCGGTTCATTGAGGCGAATAAAGAACGCTTGTGGGAATACCTCAAGGGATGGATGCGGGCCGGGGGCGAGTATGAGATACGCTTCGGCGTGGTGATGACGATGCAGCTGTTCATCGACGAGGAGCATATCCGCGAACTGCTCCGCCTCTACGACGGCATCCGGCACGAGGGCTATTACGTCCGTATGGGCGTGGCCTGGGCCTTGTCCGTCTGCTTCGTCAAGTTCCCCGAACTCACGATGCACTACCTCCGGGAGGGGAATACGCTGGACGACTTCACCTACAACAAGGCGTTGCAGAAGATCGTGGAGTCCTACCGGGTGGATGGCGACACGAAGCAGGTCATTAAGGGGATGAGGCGGAAATAGAAGCATCATGCGGGAGCAGAACCAGATGCAGCGGTTCCCCTCCAGCAAGACATCATCCAGAAAGCAATGGCACGATTACATAAAAGCTGGCTCTGATACCAAGGAAACCGGGTCTTCGGCAGTACCCCCGAAGACCCGGTTCCATCATAAAGAAGAATTAAAGTAGAGAGGATTTATGCTTACTGATAGTTTTTCAATCCAGCCTCAAGGATCCTCATACGACTATCCTTCGAATGCTCAATAATTCTGCGTCAGGGACGAATTGTGCAAGACGGCATTCTGCGGGAAGGGGAACACCCACAGCGGCGAA
>CALUOW010000148.1 GCA_944322365.1 uncultured Bacteroides sp. | reverse complement strand
CGTAATTTTTTGAGTGCAAAACTATAAATCAACGAGTTAAACCTTGACAAGCAAACCTACGCAGAACGGCGCAAACGGGACGGAGAGTGTTAAATCTGCATTTCCAATGGGTAATGAATAGGAAACCGTTCTCTTTCTCCAATCTGCTTTGGAACGCTTTTCTGCCCTCTGCCCAACTTCCGTGATTTTCTCCTAACTGCTTAAATCTCAATTTCTATTGCGTTAATTTGCTGGTTTTGTTCGATTATTCCAGCGATATTTCGTAATCCTGCGCAAAGCAGGGAAAGAAAAATGTTTGTTCTCATACTTGCTAATTTTAATTGGTTTAACGAGAACAAAATTACGGCTTTCTCCACGCAAGGACAAAAAATAGCGGTAACACCTTTGTTTTGCAAAAGACTATCAATCAAGAGCTTGCGTTTTCTTGCGGTAACACTTTCCCATTTCCGCCTTGCATACGCTCTTTTATCCGCAGTCTCCGCTGGTTGATGGGGCGGGTACTTTCGTAGCCAAAGCACAAGGCGATGGTTTTGGCGTCGAGCGAGGTTTCTTGCAGGCAAAGCAGCAGGATGTCGTCCTCTACCAAGCGCGGATAGCGGGCGTGCAAATCCTCTATGCGTGCTGCATAGATATTCCAAACTACATCTCTCAGCCGGGCGCGCGAAGTAGCATCCAAGACTTTCGCCGCTTTGCCCGCTTCTTGCCTTTCGCTGCACAGGCGTTGAATTTTTCTATACACATCGCTTTGCCGGAACAGCCAATCCTGCAATGCCTTTCTGTCTGCCAACAGTTTCTCGATGACCAGTTCGCGCGCCCGGACATCGCTTTCCTTCCGTTCCTTCTCTTCCGACCAAGTCTGCTGCTCCTGCTTCAGCAAGGATATGATGGCTTGGTTGTCGCGGATGGTGGTTTGCAACCCTTGCAATTTGTCATAGGCTTGGCGCAACTGCTGCTCGTTCAGTTTTTGTTGCTGTCGTTTCCGCCCTAATTTATATTGGAAATAGAACACGGCCCCAAAGAAGCAGATGCCGGCCATGCCGATATTCCGCCACGAGCGACGCTGCCCTTTCATCCGCTCTTCCTGCACTTGCATCTTGATGTCATACTCGTGTATCAGTTGTTCTACCTCCGAGTGTTGGTCTAGGTAAAACAGGCTGTCCATGTGGTTTGCATACTTCCGCAGGTAGGCATAAGCCGGTTGGTAATGGCCTTGTCCGGCTTCCCACTCCGCCAGTTCGGACCAAATCAACGATTTCCCATCAAAAGCCGTATCGTTCAATGCCCTGTCCAAATAGAGCATAATGCTGTCCGGCGCGGCTCCCGTATCCAGCAACAGCAAGCCCACATTCGCAGCATAATTGCCTACATTGCCGGCGGCCGGCGCATACGCCAATGCCCGGCGTGCGTAGGGCAATGCCAAATCCATTCGTTCGTAATCCTGGCACATCGCGCTGGCAGCCAGCAGGGAAGTGGCGATGGTGAAAGAGTCGCGCGACGCCCAGGCGCAACGCAACATCTCTTCCTGCGCGATGAACATGGAATCCTCTTGCTCCTGCGTTGCATAATACGCTGCTATACGCTGCAACGCGATGGCCTTGTCTTGCTCCGACCGGCAACATTCGTACAGTTCCCAATAAACCGGCAGGCTGGCTTGGAAGTTCGTGCTGTAGAAATAGCAATTGCCCAGCGAACTGAGGATATGCCTCCGGGTCTCTTCCTCGTCCGGATAGCGACGGACAATTTCCAATGCTTCTTGCAACAGCCCGGTAGCCGCCTCCGTATCCCCGCGCTCGTCCTCCAAACGGCCCTTATAGAGCAAAGCCAATGCCCGTTGGGGGACAGGTTCGCCGTAGTAATCAATGGCCGCCTCCAGCAACGAGTCGCAAGGAGCCAGCGGCAAGTAGCACTTATTGGTGGCTTGCGCCAACAGCAAGGCGAAGCGTGCCTGCCTGGCACGTCCCGGCAACCGGACGGCCTGTCTAGATTGCAGCAGGCGCAGTGCGCTGTCCGGGTGTTCAGCCAACAAGGAATCTGCCCGGTTCAGCCACCTGTCCGCGTCCTGCCGGCCATCGCACGCAATGCCGCATAGGACAAATAGCAGCACGCTGATCCATCCATAGTATTTATAGTTGCATTTCATATTGTATCCTCTATTAAGAAGCACTCCACAAACGCGGATTACGACCGGCGTATCTCCGTTGTCCGCTTCCACAACGGCAAAGGTACGAAGATTTCCCGCCTGCGCAAGAACCGGGCGACGAAAAACCGGCTTCTGCCTGCCTAAACTTCCCTATGCTCCGAGAAAAAAACTGCGAACCTTGAAACAAACTCCATCTTTAGCTTGCAGATGTTCATCTGTAGCCTACAGACGCGCGTCTGTAGCCTGGCGATGTCCATCTGTAGGCTAAAGATGGGGTTGGAATCACGCTTTATCCGGTTTTCTTCCGTGGCTTTCCTGTTGGTCTTGAGGCGTATTTTTGTTTTTTATTAAACAAAACATCTTCTCGACAGAAAATGAATCCTTTCTTCCAAAGCTATGCTTATTTTTTGTAGCTTTGTCATCCAATCTAAAAACGAAATTATGACGAAAGAAAGATTTATCCAATTATTGAGGGAAGCCGTCACAGATTTCGCTCCGGCTATCAGCTGTGCGGACGGCAGTTGGGCGGTGAAAGGCTTCATCGACATTCACAAAACCATATATACGATTTCCACCGACACCAAGATTGTTTCCAAGATATTAGAGCTTTATATCTTCCCTAAAATATTGGATTTTGCCAACCGAAACGAGTTGGAGATAGAATTGACCAAAGAACAGAATTTCTATCCCGACATCACTTTCAAGGACAAAGAAGGCAATCTGTTTGCAGTAGATTTGAAGAGCAGTTATCGGAAGACGGAAACCCATATCAACGGTATGACGTTGGGGGCGTTCACCGGGTATTTCCGCGACCGGAAAAGCCTGAAAAATATCACTCACCCGTATGAAGAGTATAAAGCCCATATTGTATTAGGCATCCTCTATACGCCGGTAGAAGGCATTGACGAGCGGCAGACATATACTTTGGAACAATTGGAAGACATTGCTTCCGTGGTGAAAGATTTTGATTTCTTTGTGCAGGAGAAATGGAAGATTGCTACTGACCATCCTGGAAGCGGGAATACGAAGAACATTGGCTCTATCAGCAAAATAGAAGACTTGAAAAACGGCAACGGACCGTTTGCGCCTTTTGGGGAGACCGTTTTCGATGATTATTGGACACACTATCTCACGAAAGATATGGCGAAAGCCGCAGAATTGGCAGAGCCTTATTACAGCAATCTGCCCGAATACAAACAATTCAAAAACATCCCCTGAATATGAGCCAAGCACAATTGTCACTGTTTGATGAACTGCCGACCGTAGCCAAATTCCCTACCACACGCTACCAAGGAAGCAAGTTGAAGTTCGTCGATTGGATATGGGACTGCATCAAGGACATTTCCTTCCAAACGGCACTCGACGCGTTTGGCGGCACAGGTTGCGTAGCATATCGGTTGAAGCAGGAGGGCAAGGCCGTCACTTATAATGACCTGCTTCCGTTCAATTACCTGATTGGAAAGGCATTGATAGAAAACCGGGATGTAGTGTTGGATGATTGGGAAATGGAAATGTTGTTGAAGCGACAAGACGGAATAACCTATCCGCATTTCATCGAAGATACGTTCAAGGACATATATTTCACGGACGAGGAGAACCGTTGGCTGGATATCGTTTCCTGCAATATCCGGCACATTGCCAATCCCTACAAGCAGGCGATTGCCTATTTCGCCTTGTTCCAGTCGTGCATTATCAAACGCCCGTACAACTTGTTCCATCGCAAGAATCTTTATGTTCGTTTGCAGGACGTGGAACGCAGTTTCGGCAATAAAAAGACGTGGGACACCCCGTTCGAGGTACATTTCCGCAAGTTCGTCAAAGAAGCCAATGATGCGGTGTTCGACAATCATCGTTTTTGCCGTGCCAACAACCAAGACGTGTTTGACATTGCCTCTTCATACGATTTGGTGTACATTGACACGCCTTATCTGAACGAAGCAGGCGTAGGCGTGGATTATGCCGACTTCTATCATTTCCTGAACGGGTTGGTAGATTACGAACATTGGAGTAATCGGATAGATTATTCCAGCAAGCATCTTCGTTTGAAGCGTACAGCCAATGTCTGGACGGATGCCAGCCGCATCAAGGGAGCTTTCAATCATTTGTTTAATCAGTTCAAAGATAGCATTCTGGCTATTTCTTATCGCTCCAACGGAATCCCTTCCATAGATGAATTGATTGGATTGTTGGAAACGCAAGGACGAAAGGTTACGGTTTATCAGAGCGGGAAAATCAAATATGTATTGAGCAATCAGCACTCCAATGAAGTATTGATTGTGGCG
>CALUOW010000147.1 GCA_944322365.1 uncultured Bacteroides sp. | reverse complement strand
TGCAGCCCCGAGCCGGGCTTCTCCATCCTCTCCGCCACGCCCACCACGCTGGAGCTGCGCATGATTGACAAGCACGGGCAGGTGCTGCATACGGTGACGCGGACGAAATAAATATACTGAATTGATTATTGCTTCTTTTTTCAATCAAAGCCCCCGTCCGCAGATCAAAGACTCTGAACGGACGGGGGATTTTTTTCAAGCAACGCTTATTCGCCCAACGGATGCTCCAACTGTATCACCCTCGGACGGGCAAACGGACGGCTGGGCGCGCCGGCAGCAGCACGTGTCTGCGGCACGTAGGTTTGCTGGTCGAAGTCGATGAACTCCTCTAAACCGGGCGTGCGTCCTTCGCCCCGCTGCACTATATTTGTATAAATGGCCCGTCGCGAAGGCGCGTTGAAACCCATGGTGTTGCTACGCATCATGCTTTCCTCTGTCGAGCGGTAGGCTCCTGTCCAATATGTGCATGCTCCTTCAAACACGCCCAAACCTTGACCGTCGTAGCGTTCGTCATAGAGGAAGTCGCTCCAAAGCACAAGCTGCGGGTCGCTGGTGAAGTCCACGTTCATCCACCATCCAAAGTCTTCCTGCTGTTGGCGCGTCTGGTCAATTTCGCTTTGAGGCATGGCGCCCTGCGTTTCGTAGGAGTATTCGTCATCCAGCTTGCCGATGCCGTGCCCCACGGTTTCGTGCACCAGCACGCGGCGGAAATTCTCACTCTCCAGATTTTCGATGACCGGGCAATAGGCCACCGAGAAGTTCAGCGGCTTCCCATTCGTCAGCCAATAATTATAATTGGTGCCGGCATAAGCGTCCGAGTTCAAGATAACTACCACCTGCGTTTCGTTCAAGTCGATGCCTTCCACTGCGGCGGCATAGTCCTGCACGCTCTCGTCGTTGCCTTCTACCTTGGTGCTGTTTCCGCCTTCCATCCAACATTCCAAAGCCGTGTTTCTCTCCTCATCAAAGACATTGGTGGGCGAAACCACCGTCACGGCATAAATGTCGAAGTAGTCTTTCAAAGAGCGTATCGGTTCTTCCGTGAAAAGGTTCTCCACCGTCTGATCCATCACTTCGTCGTAGTAGCCGTTGTCTATCTCTTTGTCGATGAATCCGTCGCCCATCAGCACCAAGGGGATGCCCTCGCCGCGTGTGGCTTGCTGAATGACGCGCACCTCCTTGTCCTTGGAGAAGTCCGTGCTGCCGCCCGATTGCACCCCCATCTGCGTAATAGTCATCGTGGCCAGCAGATTTCCGTCTCCCAAAGATTGCTCTTCGTCAATGATTTTTCCAAAGTAAATCGTTGTCGTCCGCGAATGGAATGTCTCATTGGGCTTGGCATACAAAGCAACCACCCACTCCTGCACTTCCCCGGCGGCACGGGTTTCGGGGGGAGAGGTCAGCCAGTCGCAATTGGACAAAGTGAACACGCCTATCTCTTTCTCTGTCAGAGAGGTATAAAAATGGATTTCAAACACGCCTCCGTCGGCATCCAAATTGAGAGTCGTTTCTTCCACACGGATATACTCGTCTTGGCAGACGGTAATCTTCCGCTCCATGTCGCCCGAACTAATCGTCAACGTAGCTGTGCGCGTCTCGCCCGTATCATTGGGCTTGGTCGCCTTCAGCGTCAGTTCATAGTTGCCCGCCTCTCCGCCGGACGGGGACACCTCCAGCCAATTGCCACTGACACGGGTCGTCCAGCTCTGCTCTGCGGAAAGGTCGAGCGTTTGGCTGGCTCCCATCTCTGCACCCATGGAAATTTCCGCCCCTTCCGGCCAATCTATGGAAAAGCCGGCTTCATTGTTTTGACAAGCATTTGCCAATAAAAGCAATAGTCCTCCAAGGAACCATAGGAAAGTCTTGTTTCTCATAACACAAGCATAGATAACTACTATTAGAAATTTGCCCAAAAATAAAGAATCTAACTGAATAAAGGAAGCATCGGTACAAAAAAACACCTGCCAAAAGAAGAAAAGAGAGCAGAAAACGGCAGAATAGACGAAAAAACGAACCGTTCTTTTCCGATTCCTGCCAATTTAGCGTATCTTTGCCCCCACCAAATAGACACCAAAGAGATATGGCTGTAACTATCCGAAAAGTTTCCACCAAGCGGGACCTGAAGCGCTTCATCCGCTTCAATTACGAGTTGTACAAACACAATCCCTACTCCGTGCCCGACCTTTACGACGACATGCTGCACACCCTCAACAAGCAAAAGAATGCCGCTTTCGAGTTCTGCGAAGCGGACTATTTCTTGGCCTACAAAGACGGACGGCTGGCCGGGCGCGTAGCCGCCATCATCAACCGCCGCGCCAACGAAGCATGGCAGAAGAAGGAGGTTCGCTTCGGATGGATAGACTTCATCGACGATACGGAGGTGTCCGAAGCCCTCATCCGCACCGTCGAACAATGGGGGAAGGAACGCGGCATGACCCACATACAAGGCCCCCTGGGATTTACAGACATGGATGCCGAAGGCATGTTGATAGAAGGATTCGACCAACTGGGCACCATGGCCACCATCTACAATTATCCCTACTATCCCGCCCACATGGAGCGGCTGGGCTTCCGGAAAGACGCCGACTGGGTGGAGTTCAAAATCTATGTCCCCGACGCCATCCCCGAAAAGCACCTGCGCATCTCGCAGCTCGTGCAACGCAAATACAACTTGAAGATAAAAAAATATACTTCGGGCAAGAAAATCGCCCAGGACTATGGACAAGCCATTTTCAGCCTCATCAACGAAGCCTTTGCTCCGCTCTACGGCTATTCAGCCCTCTCGCAACGACAGATAGACCAATATGTCAAGATGTACTTGCCCATCCTCGACCTGCGCATGGTGACGCTCGTCACCGATGCCGACGACCAACTGGTGGCCGTGGGCATCTCCATGCCATCGCTCTCCCGCGCTTTGCAGAAGTCGCATGGCCGATTGCTGCCCTTCGGCTGGTATCATCTGCTCAAGGCTCTCTACTTCAAGCGCCGCTCGCACGTGCTCGACCTCCTGCTCGTGGCCGTCAAACCCGAATACCAAAACAAAGGAGTCAACGCCCTGCTCTTCTCCGACCTCATCCCCGTCTATCGGCAACTGGGCTTCGAATACGCCGAAAGCAACGTCGAATTGGAGCAAAACGGCAAAGTCCAGGCACAATGGGAATACTTCAAGACAGAACAGCACAAAAGGCGGAGGGCGTTTGTGAAGGAAATAGGATAAGTAATTAGTAGCTAGTAGTCAGCATGGAATGTTTTCATTCTTCTACCAGCTACTAACTACGTCACTTGACTTCGAACAACAGACCTATCTTGGCAGACGAATCATACAAGGCATAGACGCCGCCTTCGTTCAAAGCAAATGTCAACTTGGTAATGCCATTGACGCTGGTGGCTACATGGGTCGGCTGGATGGCTTTCTTTACGATGTCTTCATACGTCAGGCCATATAATTTCAGCTTTTTCTTTTTGTGATAAAATTCTTCCAGTTTGATGAACTTCCATTGCGACGACTGAAGTTCATTGGCAAATCTGGATTCTATGTTGATTTCTGTCGAAGGCAATTGCTTCCCAATAACCACCTCGACCGTATCGCCCGGCAAACAAACCACGTCGTCATACTCTTGCACGGCTAAAGGTTTTGCCGGGATCCTGTTGACCATGAACTCGCCTTCGGCCAAATCCACGTCGGTCAAGGGAGCATAATGGGGGTTGATTTCCTTTTTATACTCTTTGACATCTGCCAAATCTACGCTTTGCACAGAGCCGTTTTCAGATTGAATCAACAAGTAACCGTTGGAAGCGGAAGTTGCGTCCGAATAATTCCGTTCAATGATAATCCCTTTATAGGATGTCCCATTTCGGAGTTCCACCAAGTCTATCAGGTCCGATTGTTCGAAAAGGGATTGGTCCGGGTTAACCTTGTATCGGTTATCCTTCAAGACTTCATCCCGGTCAAACACATGGACCACCCCGTTATCTTGCAGGAGGCTCAATGTCTTGCCGGGAACTTCGCCCACATATTCCCCCTCATATTCCATGCCCGAACGGAGTTTGTACCGACGGTTTATGCCGGACAATTGCAACTTGGGACGGGGCACCGCCTTTATTTCGATGATCGAATCCCAAGTCAGGACATGCTCCCTGTCCGACAAATCCAAATATTTCACCTTGACGCCGCGTTCAAGAATACGCACCTCCCTGATCATGGATTTGCCTGCACGGATATCATTCAACGCCAAATAAGCATCATCCCCGTTTCCGACGAGGGCACCGTGCTCTTCGGCCCATTGTTTCCATGCGTCCGAAAGCCTCTTCACGTTCACATGGTTATCCATGATGGATTCCACACTGTCGCCTTGCAACAACACGGTGGCCTGATTCGCGGCGAATGTCAAGCTCTTGCCCGGTTGCTGGCTAGAAATATAACCAACCA
>CALUOW010000146.1 GCA_944322365.1 uncultured Bacteroides sp. | reverse complement strand
TCCTCGAAGCCCGGCAGGCCGGCCAACGGGAGGGGAATCGACGCGGCGTTCGGGCCGATGCTGCCGGCAGGCAGGGGTGTGAGCGCGGGAGGAGCGTCGTATTCGTAAGCCAGATGCACCGTGCGGCTGCTGCCGTCGGCATAGTGGCGGGTCGTCTGGGTCCCGGTCTTCAGCCGGCGGGCGTATTGCAAGGTGGTCTCGAAGTAATGCAGGTCTGCCACGCTGCGGTAATCCTCTTGCTCCAACCCGTTCTGCTCGACGGTGCGTACCAGCGGTTCCACGTGGAAACCGCTTTGCAGGCTGCCTTGCTGCACCTTCTTGTAGGCGTGTTCTTCCGTCAGGGAAGGCTCGTAGCCCGAAGCCGTGTGGCGGTAGACCGTCTTCTTCACCAGCGGGGCTTTCTCCCAGGCGGTTTCCAGGAAGTAGCCGCCGGCGGTCTTGGGCGACAGCATGGTCTGGTATTGCAGGGCGACGCTGCTGCTGACGGTCGTCATGTTGATTTTCTCGCCCAGGTAGCGTTCCGGTTCGGTGGTCACGGACGGTTTCTGGCCCCCGGCCATGCCTTGGAAGGGGTGTTCGCAGTCCGACGTGTCATACTCGTAGACCGTGCGCAGGCAGTCGGCGTCCGTGGTGGACGTCACGTCCTCGGTCACCTTGCCATAATAGACCACGGCATTCTCCGCCCGGAAGCCGGGGATGCGGCACGACGAGGTCAGCGTGGCAGCCGAGCTGTAATACTTATAGCCTTGCAACGTCGTGCGCCTGCAACCGGACAAGGAGACAAAGGCGTTCAGCCCCAGTTGGGAAAAATCGACGGTGCAGTGCGGCTGTTCGTACGTGAAGGTCTGCGTGCGCTTCTTGTTGCGGACCGGGTCGCTCACTTCGATTTGTTTCACGCGCAGGCCGATGGCCACCGGTTCGTCGAACGTGTCGCACAGGTTCGATTCGTACGTGTAGGTGGTCACGGCGCCCGTGGCTTCGGCGATGCTCTTCAGCGCATAGCGTTGCGTGCCGGGCAGGTAGTGGCGGCGGTTGTTGCCCACCGTGCCGTCCGTCAGCAGGATGCTTTCGCTGCGCAGGTTGCTCAGCCCCTCGTTGCAGTAGCCGAAGAAGTCCTTGCTGGGGCGCGAATAGCCGGTGGTCCCTTCGCTGTAATACTGGAAGGTTCGTTTGTCCACGGTCTTTCCGCCTTCGCTCACGGTCAGCCCTTTCAGGCGCAACTTCCCGCCCAGGCCCTTGTCGTTGTTGTCCAACGTGATGGTGCGCACGGTGCGTCCGGCGCAATCCTTCAGGTCGATGCGGGACAGGCGGATGTCCGGCTGCCCGGTCGAAGCCCCGCCGCTGATGGACGCGTGGGTGAACTCGATGCTGCCGAAGCGGTCGGAACTGATGCGCTTCAGCACGCGCTGGTCGTTGAAGAAGGTGGTGGAAGTGGCGGACAAGCGGCTGCCGGAATCGCTGCTTGAGTGCGTCTCTTCGTTGGTATTGGACGTTTCCAGGAAGAGCGAGCCGCAATCGTCCTGGGTCATGCGTTGCCAGGCGGGCGCCTGGTCGTAGGTCAGCGTCACCTCGTCGCGTCCGAAGGGGGATACGACGCGCGCCAGGTGCCAGCAGGTAGGCGCGTTGGCATAGTCGGGGCTGTGGTAAGAGGCGCTGACAACCGTGGGACGGAACTGGTAGCTGCTGTGCTCGCGCTCGGTGAAGTAATACGTCGCGCCGGACAGCGTGCGGATGCTGAAGTCGAACGTGCCGTCGGCGTTCTCGATGCGCTCTATCACGTTGGACGTGGGCGGCAGTTGGGTGACGACGCCCGTATTGGGATGGCACACGAAACTGCCGGACTGGCCGTCGAACTCGTAGTAATAACGGTCCAGGTTGGCATCGGCTTCATAGTGCAGCAGGTCTTCCAAGTAGTCCAAGTCGCCGCTGCGCTCCACGCTGCTGTGAGTGCGTTGGCTGAAGGTTGCTTGCTCGTCCGGTTGCCCGTTGACCACGCGCGAGATGCTGCCGCCTGCACGAAGCGTCCAGCCCAGGCCGGCCACGCCTGCCACATCGTCCACGCGCACGCCGGCCGTGTGGTAGGACAGGGAGACGTGGAAGGGGATATCCTTCACCGGCAGTTGGCAAAGCGGGATGTCCACTTGCACCGTGCCCGTGGCGTGCGATACGGGATAGTCCGTGTAGCGGTTGCGCCACGCGGCTTCGGGCGAAGGAGGCACGGCGGCATCGGTAGGCGTCCAGGGCATCAGATACTGTCCGTCGGACAGGGCGGCAGAGGCATTTCGACGGCTGAGGCTGTCCGCCGCCTGCCGCAACAAGGTTTGCGCCGGCACCACCAGCGCCGCGCAACAGAAAATCAAGAATAACAAAAATCGTTTCATAAACCTGTTAAAATTTTAAAGGGCTGCCTCCGCCGGCCGGAGAGGCGGGACGGAAGGCAGCCCGCGTTTCATACTTAAATGGTCAATTCTCGGTAATGGGAACGTAAGATCAGAGGTTCATCGCATTGCCCCCTATCGCGCCGGCAATGGCCGAGAGCACGGCAATGACAACTTTCAGAATCTTGTCCCACAAGGCTTTCTTTTGCGTATTCATAGGCTAATCGATTAATAGGTAAATTTAAATTTAGAAGATTTTTAGTTGACAAGTTAACAAGACAGCAAGGAGCTTGTTGCCTGAAGCCTTGTCAACTTGTCAACAATAACTTACCCGAAGAGGTCTTCGTCCTCGCCGCCGGTCTCACCGCCTCCACCCGGTTCGGGAGTGGGAGTGGTTCCGCCGGCCTCGGCATCGGCAGGGTCGAAGCGGACGTAGCGGGCGCCGTTCAGCAACGAACGGGTGGCTACGGTGCCATCGGTCTTGCGGGTGCTGGCGGGCAGGAAGCGCACCATCGGTTGCGAGAGGTTGGCCGTCACGTCTTCCGGGTTCTCCACGCCGCCGTTCAGCGTCTTGAGGGTCAGGCGGAAAGTGCCGAAACCGTCCAGCGTGACGCTTTCCGAGGCGAGCAGGTGGCGACGGATGACAATGACCAGATTGTCGACCACATTCTTCACGTCGCCCGTGGTGAGCGAAGAGAGTTCGGCTATCTCGTTGGCCACCACGTCGGTGTCCACGTTGCCTGTCAACTTTACTTGGGGGTAATACAATCTCTTGCCGGCTTTGTTGGCAAGACGCGATTGTTGAGCTTGAAATACTACTGGCATAAAAAAACTGTTTTAATGGTTAATAATAAAATGGCTTGTGCGATGTATCAGATCTGAATCACATGGCAAAGATAATGCACTTCCGGCACTTTCAAGGGAGGCAAATGTTAAATTGTTCCACACCTTGCAACTTGCGGGCAGTTTCACCCTTTCTTGTCCGGGACGCACAGGCTCAGCAGGTAGCGGGCAGGGCTGTGGATTTTTCCGTAGCTGCCGCGCAGTTGGTAGAAACCCTTCCAAACGGGATGCCCAATAACGCCGTAGTTGCTCTTCAAGATAATGGCATACTGCTCCTTGGGCGGGATGCGAAACTGTTTCAGATTGATTTTCAATCCCTCCAGGTTGCGTTCCAGCCCGTCCTGGGGCGGTTGGAGGCGTTCCACGTCCTCCAGGGTCCATTGGCGCGGGACGTGCGGCGCAGCTCCTTTTCCCAAAGAATCGTCCTCCTTCCTCTCCTCCGCAGGCTTCCGGCCTGCGTCTCCGGTTCCCCCGGTTTGGGGGGAACCTTTGAGGAGGGGTTTTTCTTTTGTTTCTTGTTGTGTCGTGTTGTGTTGTGTTGTTTGTGTACCTGGGTACGCTTCAACGCTTTTTTCGGCGTTAAATGTTTCCGTTTCGTGCGTTCCCGTAGACATTTCGGGCTTTCCCGCCGACACGTCTTCCGGCTCGTTTTCGTCCGTTTCCGCCGTGGCGGGCAGCAGGTTGTAGCGTTCGTCTATCTCGCGGTTGGCCCGGCGGCGCGTGGCGTAGAGGAACTCGCTCTGGATGGTAGCCGAAGTCAGGATCTGGTAGCGGCGGTACATTTCCCCGTCAAACAGTTCATTCTTGATGGCCAACGTCAGTACGCGCTCCACATCCTCCGCTTCGAGGCGGAAGAATTGGTCGGCCAGCGATTCCATAAATTCGGGCCCGGCCTTGACGTAGTATCCCTCGCCGGAATAGATGGCGGCATACGTTTCGAGCAATACGGCCACGGCGCCTTCGCCCTCGCGCTTCATGATGCGGCGCAGGGCCAGGCTGTGCAGATAATCGGTGTGCAGGATAAAGAAATCTATCCCTTGTCTTTTCAATCTAGGCATAATTTCTGATTGGATAAATAATGGGTAATTAAACAACTAAGTATACGTTCAAAATTATAACTCGCGCGGGATGAATTTGTGCATTTTCTAAATGATAATTTAAGTTCTTCAGTTTTTGAGTCCATAAGTCTTTGAGTTCGCCCGTTGCAGTCTTGCCTAACTTAA
>CALUOW010000145.1 GCA_944322365.1 uncultured Bacteroides sp. | reverse complement strand
TGCGGCGTCAATGGCAGCTACGTCTTCACGCCCGGCAAGGTCTACTTCCAAGAGACGCCGCGCGTGCAGGTGGCCGACACGGTGGGCGCGGGCGATTCGTTTACTGCCGCCTTCGTCTCCGGCATCCTGAAAGGTATGCCCGTGGAAGAGGCGCACAAGCTGGCCGTCTATACCTCCGCCTTTGTCTGCACGCAGAACGGGGCGATGCCCGTGTTGCCGCACGAACTGACGGGGATGTAAGGACATTCCAAGGGTATCAGATACTGTTGACAAAGGGTATCAGATACTGTTGATGAGGGGTATCTGATACCTTTTCTTGCATGGTGAATTGTGGGTGTATGGCATAATAATAGGCTTTTGCTGTCGCGTGCTTCCTATTATTTTCTTACATTTGCAGGCGATAATCCTGTAAATGTAAATGCCATGAAGTATTTGATTCTTTATATAGCCTTTGTAAGCAGTCTCTTCCTCCTGTCGTGCCACCCCGAACAGCCGCGCTACGTCATCGGCGTGTCCCAGTGCAGCGACGACGAGTGGCGCCATCAGCAGAACACCGAGATGAGGCGCGAGGCGGAGTTCTACCGCGACTTGCAAGTCATTATCCGCACGGCCAAGGACAACAGTAAGCAACAGATGCGCGACATACGCCGCTTCTTGGACGAAGGGGTGGACTTGCTGGTCGTCTCGCCCAACGAGGCGGAACCCATCACTCCCGTCGTGGAAGAAGCCTACGACCGCGGCATCCCCGTCATTGTGGTGGACCGCAAGATTCTTTCCGACAAATATACCGCCTATATCGGTGCCGACAATGACGGCATCGGCTATGCCATCGGCAACTACATCGCCAACAGCCTGAACGGGCAGGGGACGGTGGTGGAGATAATGGGTCTGTCCGGCTCGACCCCGGCCATGGAGAGGCATGAAGGATTCACCCGCGCCATTGCCGACTATCCCGGCATACGGTTGTTGGCCGTGGCCGACGGTGCTTGGTTGCGCGAGCGTGCTTTGGAAAAGATGGACAGCTTGTTGCAGGTGTATCCGCAGTTCGATGTGCTCTATGCCCACAACGACCGCATGGCAGACGGCGCTTACGAGGCTGCGTCACGGCGCGGGAGAGAGCATGGCATCCGCTTCTTCGGCACCGACGCGCTCTCCGGCGAGGACTATGGGCTGGAAAGCGTGCTGAAGGGTAAGCTGAGCGCCACCTTCATCTATCCCACGGGCGGCGATGCAGTCATACAGACGGCCATGAATATTTTGCGTGGCCAACCTTACGAGCGCGAGGTTATGATGAATACATCTGTGGTGGACAGCACGACGGCTCCCATCATGCAGTTGCAAACGGCGCACATCGTGGCTTTGGACCGCAAGATTGAAACGCTGAACGGGCGCGTGGCACGCTATCTGGATCGGTATGCTACCCAGCGGGTCATCTTGGTCGTTAGCCTGACGGGGTTGTTGCTGGTAGCGGGATTGTTGTTGGCCGTCTATCTGCTGTTGCGTGCCAAAAGTCGCAAGAACCGCGAGCTTTCTTTGCAGAAGGAGATGCTGGAGAAGCAGAAACAGGCGTTGCAGGCGCAGAAAGATCAGTTGGAGCAACTGTCGCACGAGTTGGAAGAGGCTACCCATGCGAAGCTGGTGTTTTTCACCAACATTTCCCACGATTTCCGCACGCCGCTGACGCTGATTGCCGACCCCTTGGATCGTCTTTTGGCCAATAAGGTGGTCGATGGCGAAGTCCGTCAGTGGCTGCTATTGGCGCGCCGCAATGTGGGCATCCTGCTTCGTCTGGTGAATCAGATATTGGACTTCCGTAAGGTGGAGAGCGGCCGGATGCAGTTGCAGTTGGCTCCGTTCGATTTGCGGGCGGCGTTGCTTTCGTGGAATGAGTCTTTCCGCCCCCTGTTGGGACGTAAACGCATCCGTTTCTCATTCGAGGTGGAAGGGGATGCAGACTTCCGCTTGATGGCCGACGGCGAGAAGATGGAGCGCATCTACTATAACCTGATGTCCAATGCTATCAAGTATACGCCCGAAAAAGGGGAGATAATCCTCCGCCTTGCGGCTCGCGACGGAGCATACCTGTTCTCTGTGTTCAATTCCGGCAGTTATATATCTCCCGCCGAGGTGCAAGCCATCTTCGAGCGGTTCTATCAAGCAGCAGGGAGCCGGGCGGGCACCGGCATCGGGCTGGCCTTGGTGCATGCATACGTCGAGATGCAGGGCGGTCGCATCTCGGTGGATAGCAATGAAGGGGGGACGACTTTTACCGTCAGCTTCCCACGACAGGCGCTCACCGACGAGGCCGGGCCATCCTTGCCGCCTTCGTCCGAAGTCATCCCGGTCGATTTGCCTTTGCCTGATTTTGTCGAGGAGTCTGCCCGGCCTGATGCTCCCGTCGTATTGGTGATTGACGACAATCCCGACATCCGTGGTTACGTCTCGTCGCTGTTGGGCAAGGACTATCGCGTACTGACAGCTCCGGAGGGCGAAACTGGCCTACAGCAAGCTCAACGGTTTATGCCCGACGTCATTGTTTGCGACGTGATGATGCCCGGCATGGATGGTATCGAATGTTGCCGGCGGCTGAAAAGCGAGGTGCACACCTGCCACATTCCGGTCATCTTGCTCACAGCCTGTTCTTTGGACGAGCAGCGCATTCAAGGATACGATGGCGGCGCAGATTCCTACATCTCCAAGCCGTTCAATTCGCAACTCCTTTTATCCCGTATCCGCAATCTCTTGGAGAACCGCAGCCGGCTGAAGCAGTTTTTTGCCGACGGCAGTCTTCCGGCGCGGGGGGAGGTGAACGAACTGGATCGCGACTTCGTATCCAAGTTCAAGGCCCTGGTTGAGGAACGTATGCAGGATTCATCCCTCAACGTCGAAGAGCTGGGGCGCGAGATGGGGATGAGCCGCGTGCAACTCTATCGGAAGCTGAAATCCCTTACCAACAGTTCGCCCAACGAGTTGTTAAGACGTTTGCGCTTGCGCCGTGCTTCCTCGTTATTGGCAACTACCGATAAAAGTGTGTCCGAGGTTGCTTATGAGGTGGGATTCTCTTCGCCGTCCTACTTTGCCAAGTGCTATCGCGAAGAGTTTGGCGTCAGTCCGACGGAGAAGCGTAACGGGGCTTGACCGGGGGCGTTTCTGCAAGGAGAAGTTGTTGCTTTGCGCGGGTTTTCGGAAAAATAGTCTTATCTTTGCCCCGCAGGATTACCTGAATTGATTTAACACGGAAATACAATGGAAATATCAAATGCAGAATTTATAATGAGCAATACGGACTTCCGCAAGTGTCCGGATACGTCGTTCCCCGAATACGCCTTCATTGGCCGATCCAATGTGGGCAAGTCCAGTCTCATTAATATGTTGACCGGGCGGAAGGGGTTGGCCATGACATCGGCCACACCTGGCAAGACATTGCTGATCAATCATTTTCTTATCAACAAGAACTGGTACTTGGTAGACTTGCCAGGTTATGGATACGCTAAGCGGGGGCAGAAGATGCAGGAGCAAATCCGGCAAATCATCGAGAGCTACATCCTATATCGTAGACAAATGACATGCCTTTTCCTCCTTATCGACAGCCGGTTGGAACCGCAACGTATTGACCTGAATTTTATCGAATGGCTGGGCGAGAATGGCGTTCCCTTTGCCATTGTATTCACCAAGGCGGACAAGTTGGCTTATAACAAACTGAACACCAATATCCGGATTTACGTGGAGAGATTGAAGGAGCAGTGGGAGGAACTTCCGCCCTACTTTGTTACGTCTGCCGAGCACCGTACGGGGAGGCAGGAATTATTGGATTATATCGAGCATATTAATAAAGAACTGAAGTAAAATGATGAAACGGGCATTATGGTTAGGGTCGCTAGCAATAGCAGTGGCCTTTGTGTGCACCAATCATGCACAAGCGCAGTCCTTGAAGGACATATTGAATAAGGGGAACATCGAGAAGGCCGTCAACGCTGTAACGGGGAAGAGTACGGCTAGTATGGAAGGAACATGGAAATTCTGCGGTTCGGCTTTAGCCTTCGAGTCGGATAACTTCCTTCAGCAAGCAGGAGGAGCCGTAGCAGCCTCGGCTGTGGAGAAGAAACTGGACGATGCCTTGGAGAAAGCCGGCATTAAACCCGGAGAAATGAGTTTCACGTTTCGGGCGGATAGTACCTTTCAAACTGACATCCGGGGCAAAGCGTTGAAGGGGACTTATTCTTACGATGCTTCTGCACAAAAGGTTCGCCTCAAGTTTGGTAAATTGCTCAACCTGAACACGACGGTGAATTGTACTTCGCAGCAGATGGAACTGCTGTTTCCTTCGGACAAATTGTTGGATTTGGTTTCCTTCTTGGCAGACAAGAGCAATAATGCCACTCTTCAATCTGTCGGTTCGTTGGCCGATAGCTATGATGGCATGATGTTGGGCTTTTCGTTGGAGAAGCAACCCTGAACGAGAGGTGGATACAAAAAAACCTTGCAGAATCATCCTGCAAGGCTTTTTTAGT
>CALUOW010000144.1 GCA_944322365.1 uncultured Bacteroides sp. | reverse complement strand
TCTATATGAAAAAGTTCGTCGCATGCAGGATAATACTCTATCTTTAGGCTAAAGATGTAGAAATCCAACCTGAAGATGCGTATCTTTAACCTAAAGATGCACATCTTCAGCCTGAAAATAGAGTTTTCTCCGTGGAGTTTCTGTTTTTTCCCGCCGGCTCCGAGCTTTCTTTTCGCCTATCGAAGTTTTTCCCGATTCGTTTTTATATCGAGTTCACGTTAAGATAGATTCAAAAGCGTCTGCACAATGCGTTCGGCGGCATGTCCGTCCCAACGTTCGGGCAGGGTGGCATGTTTCCAACGGCCTTGCAAAAGACGATCCAAAGCTGCGGCAAAAGCCAAGGTATTGTCGCCCACCAGCTCGTTGGTGCCAATGCGCCACGTCTCTGGATGCTCGGCATAGGTACTGAGGGTGATGCAGGGCGTGTCGTCAAAGTGGGCCTCTTCGGCAATGTTTCCGCTATCGGTGACGATGCCCAATGCATTGTCCACCAAGAAGCCGAAGTGCAGGTAGGTCTGCGGAGGCAGGAGATGGAAATTAGGCGCCTCAAGATGCAACGCGCGCACGGCCTGCTCGGCATACGGGTGCAGGGGCGCCACGATGGGCAGTCCGCCCGCCTTCTCCACAAGGGTAGACAACAAGGATTGAAGGACGGGCTTGCGCGCCAACAAATCGTGCCGGTTGAGCGTGAGCAGCAAATACCGCCCCTTGCGGAGACCTAGCGTGTCGAACCACAATGGCTGGATCAGGCGGGAGCGGTTATGGCGCAAAGTATCGATGAGGACATTGCCCACCACAACGGTATTGGCCGACAAGCCCTCTTGGTTGAGGTTGGCATTGGCGCCGATGCTGGCCGCAAAGAGAATATCGGCAATGGCGTCGATAATGGTGCGGTTAACCTCGCGCGGCTCGCAGAGATTGAACGAACGGGTGCCGGCAATGACATGAGCCACGCGCATCCCCCGCTTCTTGGCCACGATAGATGCCGCCATGGCCGCAGTAGTGTCGTCCACCACCAGCAGCAAATCGGCCGGATGCGCGTCCAACTCGGCTTCGAATGCGCGAAGGGCATCAGCTGCCACCTGCGACGCATTGGCGCCACGGACGCCTAAGCAAGCGTCGGGACAGGACATGTCAAGATCGGAAAAAAGCGAAGGCTCCAACGCCGGGTCGTCGTCCGGGCCGGCATACAACAGTCTGCAAGCAATGTCCTTGCCCGCTTGGCGCGCGGCTTCGATGGCGCGGCACACGGGGGCTATCTTCATGAAATTGGGGCGTGCGCCCGAAAGGATGGTCAGTTTCATAAGCGGTGTTCCTAAAAAATCAGTGCGCAAAAGTACGCATATCTGCGGAAAATTTTGTTCCTTTGCCGCGAATTTTTAGAAGAGGAGAAAAAAGACATGCCTACATTCGTTCAGATACTCGACTTCATCGGGACCTTCGCGTTTGCTGTCAGCGGCATCCGACTGGCTTCGGCCAAGCACTTCGACTGGTTCGGGGCCTATGTGTGCGGATTCGCTGTAGCCGTAGGAGGCGGTACCATCCGCGACGTGCTGCTGGATGTGACGCCCGCTTGGATGACCAATCCTATCTACTTGGTCTGCACGGCCTTGGCATTGGTATGGGTCATCATCTTCGGCAAGCACATCGTCCACCTGAACAACACCCTCTTCACCTTCGACGCCATCGGCCTGGCCCTGTTCACCGTCGTCGGGCTGGAGAAGGCGTTGATGCTGGACTATCCCTATTGGGTGGGCATCATCATGGGCACGCTGACGGGCGCTGCCGGAGGCGTCATCCGCGACGTGCTTATCAACGAAACGCCCCTCATCTTCCGCAAGGAAATCTACGCCTTGGCCTGCGTGGCGGGCGGCACGGTGTATTGGATATGCCGCGAGTTTGCCGGCGCCGATCCATTCGTGTGCCAGACAGCCGGAGGCATCACCGTGTTCCTGACGCGCGTGCTTTCCGTGCGCTTCAACATCTGCCTCCCGACATTGTCGGAGAAATAGGCGGGCACGGATTATTTTTCATCCCGCATCTTATTTTTTCTCTTCCGAAGATAACATTATGTCAACGGAATGTCTTATATTTGCATTCGAACTAAAAAGTTAACCGACATAAGAACTAGTAATCGAACCAAAAAACATGAAAAAAGAAATCAAATTCAGTCTCGTCTATCGGGACATGTGGCAATCCTCCGGGAAATACCAGCCACGGGTAGACCAATTGGTGCGCGTAGCCCCGCTCATCATCGACATGGGATGCTTTGCCCGCGTAGAAACCAACGGGGGCGCTTTCGAACAAGTGAACCTGCTCTATGGCGAGAACCCCAACAAGGCCGTGCGCGCCTTCACCAAGCCCTTCAACGAGGCAGGCATACAGACCCACATGCTGGACCGTGGCCTGAACGCCCTCCGCATGTATCCCGTCCCCGCCGACGTGCGCCGGCTGATGTATAAAGTGAAGCACGCGCAAGGCGTGGACATCACCCGCATCTTCTGCGGACTGAACGAGACGCGCAACATCATCCCCTCCATCAAATACGCGCTGGAGGCGGGCATGATTCCGCAGGCCACCCTGTGCATCACTTACTCCCCCGTCCACACCGTGGATTATTACGCCAACATAGCAGACCAACTCATCGCCGCCGGCGCCCCGGAAATCTGCCTGAAGGACATGGCCGGCATCGGACGCCCCGCCATGCTGGGACAGTTGGTGAAACGCATCAAGGAGAAACACCCCGACGTGCTCATCCAATACCACGGGCATAGCGGCCCCGGACTTTCGATGGCCTCCATCCTCGAAGTGTGCGAAAACGGTGCCGACATCATCGACGTGGCCATGGAGCCGATGTCGTGGGGCAAGGTACACCCGGATGTAATCTCCGTGCAGGCCATGCTGAAGGATGCCGGATTCCAAGTGCCCGACATCAACATGAAGGCTTACATGGAGACGCGCAGCATGACGCAGAGCTTCATGGACGACTTCTTGGGCTACTTCATGGATCCCACCAACAAACACATGTCGTCGCTGCTGCTCAAATGCGGCCTGCCCGGCGGCATGATGGGTTCGATGATGGCCGACTTGAAGGGCGTGCACTCCGGCATCAACCTGATGCTGAAGAATCAAGGCAAAGCCGAACTGAGCCTGGACGACCTGCTAGTGATGCTCTTCGACGAAGTGGAATACGTATGGCCCAAGCTGGGCTATCCCCCGCTCGTCACCCCCTTCAGCCAATACGTCAAGAACGTGGCCCTGATGAACCTGATGCAGCAAGTCAAAGGCGAAGCGCGCTGGACAATGATAGACAACCACACGTGGGACATGATACTGGGCAAGAGCGGACGCCTGCCCGGCCCGTTGGCTCCCGAAATCATCGAACTGGCCAAGCAGAAGGGCTACGAGTTCACCGACGAAGACCCGCAGAAGAACTACCCCGACGCCCTGGATACCTACCGCAAGGAGATGGACGACAACGGCTGGGAGTATGGCCCGGACGACGAGGAACTCTTCGAACTGGCCATGCACGACCGCCAATACCGCGACTACAAGTCGGGCGTGGCCAAGAAGCGTTTCGAAGAAGAACTGATGCGCGCCAAGGATGCTGCCATGGCCAAGGGCGGACTGAACGAAGAGGAAATCCGCAAGCTGAAGCGCGCCAAGGCCGACCCCGTCATTGCCCCCTCCAAAGGCCAGGTGTTGTGGGAAGTATCGGTGGAAGGCCCCTCGTCGGCTCCCTTCATCGGGCGCAAGTACCAGCACGACGAAGTGTTCTGCTACATCTCCACCCCTTGGGGCGCTTATGAGCAAGTATTGACCGGCTTCACAGGCCGCGTGGTGGAAGTCTGCGCCAAGCAAGGCGACGTGGTCAACAAAGGCGACGTGATTGCCTACGTGGAACGGAGCGACATCTTCGCGTGACGAATGATGAATGACAATTGATAAAGAGAGGAACACAGGGAGGCAAGCAGGAGACAATCCCGGTTCGCCTCCCTCTCTTTTTATGCCGATGCGGAGGAAGAAGCAAGAAAAATATCGCGTCTTGCTTTGTCCGTTCAAGGAAAAACTTTACTTTTGCCGCGATGAATGTAAAACCCAACAGTAATCACCATATTATGACAACCGCTACCCCCCGATTTACCCCCCCCGTTTAACTTGTATTAACATTCTAAGACATTCCTTATACATTCTGCCGGCCGCCTTGCTTCTCCTGGCAGGCTGCACGCAGGACGAAACGCCCGATGCTTCAGTCAACTCTCTTCCTCCCGATACTTATCCCCTCCAGATAGCCTCCGTCACCGTGGCCGCCGAAGCCGACGGGACACAGCCGCAAACCCGCATCACCGATTCGGACAATGCCTCTTCGTGGCAGGACGGCGACGAGATAGCCGTCAGCATGGGCGACCGAACAGCCGTCTATTCTTATAACAGCACAGAAGATACGTGGACCAGCAACGCCCCGCTCTATTGGCAAAACGACGAACCGCAGACCGTCAACGCCTGGTACCCCGTGACCGATGAGATAGACTTCACCC